>JAACEL010000133.1 GCA_011682535.1 Nitrospiraceae bacterium
TGATAGGGCATTATGCCCCAAGCGGGGCTCGAGCACAACCCATCCCGCAGGGCGGTCGGACGTATTGTAACGCGCCCAAAGCGCCAGATGAGGCCTGAGTTTGCCGCGTGCGCCACGACGGGAGTCATCCGGCAATTCGGAACCTGCCGGTCAGGGCTGCGCGTCTTGGCGCTGAAGGCTAGCCCGGATCTCTCACCGGGCTAGAGGAACGGTACGTAGGGCGCGATCTTGGGGATCACGACGCGGACGACGTCGCTCAACACCGGGATGTCGAACATGATTCCGGCCACGCCCACCGCAATGAGGATTGCCGCGAAGAACGCCAGCTTGATGGCGAAGCGCACGAGCTTGCGTAGCCCGTTGCCTGCCGCAGGCTTCTTGCGCTCCAACTCTTGGGCGCGGCGGATGAATTCCTGATGCTTGTCGCGGCACGTGTCGCTGCAGAAGTTTCCCGTCGGTCCCGTTACCAGACACGCTTTACACACGGCCTTGCCGCATTGCTTGCAGCGCGCTACGGACTCTACGCCTGGATGGTTGATACAACCGGACACTCTGTTGCCTACCACGTCGTCCCCTCCCACGGTTGTCTTGCAACGAAACCCGGTGAGAGATCCGGGCTAGATCGCCTTCGCGGCGATCTCAGCGAGGATCTTTGTGGTGAACGCCTCCACGGTCATGCTGCCCAGGTCGGCTTTGCGGCGATGGCGGACCGAGACGCTGTCCGACTCGCGCTCGCGGTCGCCCACCACCAGCATATAGGGCACCTGCTGCGTCTGTGCGTGGCGGATGCGGTATTTCATCGTCTCGTCGCTCGCGTCGACCTCGACCCGAATCCCGCGGTCGAACAGGCGCTTGCGCACCTCGTAGGCATAGTCGGCGTGGTCGCGCGCGACCGGCACCACCACGGCCTGCACCGGGGCCAGCCACACCGGGAACGCGCCTGCGAAGTGTTCGATCAGGATACCCAGGAAGCGTTCGATGGCGCCGTAGATCACGCGGTGGATCATCACGGGGCGGTGAGCTTGGCCGTCCCGGCCGATGTACTCCAGTTCAAACTTCTCCGGCATCGCGAAGTCGAGCTGAATCGTGGCGCATTGCCACGAACGTTTGAGGCTGTCGCGCACGTGGAAGTCGATCTTCGGACCGTAGAACGCCCCGTCGCCTTCGTTGATTCTGAACGGGACACCCTTGGTTTTCAGCGCGCTCCGCAGACCGTTCGTGGCCACCTCCCACATTTCGTCGGTGCCGATCGATCCCACCGGCCGCGTGCTCAGTTCGATCGTGTATTCGAGACCAAACACGCCGTAGACGTAGTCGATAAAATCGATGATGCCGATGACCTCGTCCTGAATCTGTTCTTCGGTCATGAAGATGTGGGCGTCGTCCTGTGTGAACATCCGCACCCGCGACAGTCCGTGCAGCACGCCCGATTTCTCGTGACGATGCACCGTGCCCAGTTCGGCCCAGCGCAGCGGGAGGTCGCGGTAGCTGTGCATCTGGTTCTTGTACACCAGCATTCCGCCGGGGCAGTTCATCGGTTTGATGGCGTAGGTCCGCTCGTCGATTTCCGTGAAGTACATGTTCTCCTGGTAGTGGTCCCAGTGCCCCGACTGTTCCCAGAGGCCCCGATCGAGGAGGATGGGCGTGCGCAGTTCGCCATACCCGCGCTTGCGGTGTTCGTCGCGCCAGAAGGCCAGCAGTTCGTTGAGCACCACCATGCCCTTCGGGTGGAAGAAGGGGAAGCCGGGGCCCTGTTCGTGGAAACTGAACAGGTCGAGCTGCCTGCCCAACTTGCGGTGGTCGCGTTTCTCAGCTTCGGCCAGCAGCGCCAGATGTTCGTCGAGCGCCTTCTTCTTCGGAAACGCGGAACCGTAGATCCGCTGGAGCATCGGGCGATCCGAGTCGCCACGCCAATACGCCCCCGCCAAGCTGAGCAGCTTGAACGCCTTGATGCGCCCAGTCGAGGGCACGTGAGGCCCCCGGCACAGATCGACGAAATCGCCATCCTCGTAGAACGTGATCGTGCCGTCTTCCAGTTCTTCGAGCAGTTCGACCTTGTAGGTTTCGCCCTTTTCGCTGAAATAGGCGATAGCGTCGGCCTTGCTCATCTCTTTGCGAACGAAAGGCAGGTTTTCCTGGACGATCCGCGCCATTTCCCGCTCGATGGAGGCCAGATCTTCTTCGGTAAACGGCGGCTGCGTGTCAATGTCGTAGTAGAAACCGTCCTCGATGGCCGGGCCGATCGCGAACTTCACGTCCGGACGGACCCGCTGGATGGCCGACGCCATCACGTGCGACGCGCTGTGGCGGAAAACGTTCTTGCCCTCCTCGGAATCGAACGTGAGGATCTCGATGCGGTCGCCGTCGTTGAGAACCGTCGAGAGGTCGGCCGGCTCGCCGTTAACCTTGCCCGCCAACGCGGCCTTCGCCAAACGCGAGCCAATGCGTTCGGCCGCGTTCAGCACCGTGCTGCCCGCTTCGAGTTCAAGCCCGGAACCGTCGGGTAATTCAACATGAATTGCACTCATACCTGCTCCTGAATCGCGTCCCGCCGCGCAACGCGATCCGCTACGGGACGTAGCGGACCAAATCGTTCGTCAATCTGCCGCCAACCCTGGGGTTGAAGGCCAGCACACCGACATAGTAGCATAAACTGGAAAAGGGAGCGTATCCCGGCACGCCCGTCCGCAGGCAGGTGGAGAAAACCGCGGCGGATGCGCGTTAGCTACTCAAAGAATCTGTGCATACGAACAGCATGAGGAAACACCGCATGAATTTCTCGAATTGGACCCAGTTGAAGTCTGCGCGAATGGCGGCCCTGATCGTGGCACTGGCATTGCCCTTTGCGGCGCTTGCCGACGGCTTCTACATCAAACCCCACCTTCAGAACATCACCAAGGACGGCGCCACCATCATCTGGGAAACCCAAGAAGAAGGCGTCGGTGCGGTAGCCTACGGCCCGGAGGGCGCCGCCAGCCTCGTCGCCGAAGAACAGGCTCCCGCCAAGATCCATCGCGTGCGGATCGACGGACTGTCGCCGGAGACGGCCTATACCTACTCCGTCAAAGCGGGAGATGAGGCCGCCACCGGCACGTTCAAGACGGCGCCAGGCGAGGCCCGGCCCATCACCTTCGTCGTCCTGGGCGACTCGCGCCGTTGGGAAAACCGCTGGGAAGAAACCGGTATCCGCGATCACATGATGCAGTGGAATCCCGAGTTCGTCATCAACATGGGCGACCTCGTTGTCCGCGGCCACCAATACGAGCAGTGGCCCGAGCACTTCGAGCGCTTCGCCAACATCACCGACCGCCTGATGATGGTCACTGCCCGCGGCAACCACGAAGGCTCACGCGTCCGTGATGCTGAGAACGACTGGTTCGGCAAGTACCACGAGTTGCCTGGCGCCGGGGAGCCGCTGTCGACCTTCGACTGGGGCAACACGCACTTCGTCCTCATTTCCTACGAGGACACGATTGCGGCCGCCAGCCTGCTTGAGAAGGACTTGGCCCAGACCCGCAACAAGCACACGATCGTCGCGTTCCACTTCCCCGTGTACTGCTCGGGCTACTACTCGTACGACGACAGCCGCAAAGTCGTTCCCGAGCGCGCCATGGGCGCCATCGCCGGTCTGCTCGACCAGTACAACGTCAAGCTCCATCTCGCCGGACACACGCACATCTACGAACGCTCCTACCCGATCCGTGACGGCAAGCGCGACGACGCCAACGGCACGACGTATCTCGTCCAAGGCGGCGACATCAACTGCAACTACCCCGATTGGTGGACAGCCTTCAGCGATGACCGCGACACCATGGCCAAACCCACGTATACCCTCGTGACTTGTGGCGACGACCGCATCGAATCCCAAACCTTCGTCTGGTCGAAAACCGAAGAAGCCGTCGTTGCCATTGACCGCCACGTCATCTGCCTCGACGAAGCCGTTCCCGCCGCCATCCTGGCCGGCTTGCCGGGCAAGCAAGGCGCCGCTCTCGTTTCGGCCATGGACGACCTCGGCGCCATGCTCCACGCCCCCGCCGCCGAGCCGCTGCTCGCCTATCTCGACGCCGAAGACGCCGCGGTACGGCAGGCGGCCGCGCGCGCCATCCGCGCCATCGGCAACGCCGGCGTTGCCAAGGCCATCGCCGCCCAACTCGACCACGACGACCTCGCCGTGCGCCGAGAACTCGCCCGTGCCCTGGAGATCATGATGCCCAGCCGCCTGGCGAAGACCGTAGCCAAGGAAGTGGCTGACGCCGGCCAGGACGAGGACGTCCGCGAGTCCCTCATCGGCGCGCTCCAGTTCCACGCCCCCGCCAAGCTCGCGCGCGACACCCTCGTCAAGCTGTTGGAGGGCGACGCCCCCGCTAAGGTACGCCGCCGCGCCGCCTACGCCCTCGGCGCTATCGCCGAGAAAGGCGACGCGAAGCTCCTCATCGGACTCTTCGAACAAGAACCCGAGGTCTTCGCCGCCGAGCGTCTGGCCCACACCCTCAATCGTCTCACCCGAGTCAACGTCAAGATCGAAGGCGACAACCCCGTAAGCAAGTCCAAACCCGGCGAACGCGACGCGTTCTCCAAGCAATGGCGCGCCAGACTGAAGTAGGGAACGTTGGCTCTCTGTCCGCGCCAGGCATCTCTACGGTCTCTGTGGCGAGATTACTTGCCGGACACTTGCCTTTTGTTCTGCAATGGGGCGAGAATGGTGCCTGCGAGCTTCCATGCCAGACCTCGTCGCCTTGGGAGACATCATGCAAGCGCCCCTCGACATAGCCGAACAGTGCAGGCAAAGCCTCCGGGAACACTATGGCCCACGTCTGTCCGGGTTGCTCCTCTACGGTTCGGAAGCTCGTGGTGAGTCCGATGAGGACAGCGACATCGACCTGCTGGTACTCCTGGACGGACCGTTCGATTTTTTCGAGGAACTGCGCGCCATAGTCGACGTGCTGTACGCCCTCCAACTCAAGTCCGATCGCCACCTCTCCGCCAAACCTGCGTCGCGACATGAATTCGAGGCGGGGACGCTCCAACTCTACCGCAATGCCAAGCTGGAAGGAGTCAGCGTGTGAGCGCCGGCGCCGCTGCCGAGATCCGAGCCAACTTGGCCCGCGCCCGAGAATCGCTGAGTGCGGCCAGACTGCTGCTGGAAGGCGGCCATCCAGACTTCGCGGCTTCTCGCTCCTATTATGCAGCGTTTTACGCCGCGTGCGCCGTGTTGTTGTCAAAGGGATTGCAGTATCGGAAGCACGGGCAAACCATCGGCGCCATTCACAAGAATCTCGTTCGCACGGGCGAACTCGACCCTCGCCTGGGACGCAGTCTCAACTGGCTCTTTGAACTCCGGGCTCTCGGCGACTACGGTGAGACGCGCCACGTACTTCCGGCTGAGGCCCAACGGGCGTTGGATTCAGCGTCCGAGCTAGTTGCTGCATTGGAACGACTGTGTGATGATGCGTGACTTCGGGCTGTCGCGCTTGTGCGCCCCCGCCGGGACGGTGTAGCATAGCCGTATGCGCCAGTTGTTTCAGCAGCTAATCGATGCCTTGAATCGTGGGCGGCAATTTGTCACCCACGATATCTGGCACATCGGCGCTCCCGGTGAAAAGATCCCGCACGGGTTCATCATCAAACACGTGCGCGTGATTATTCTGCTGGCCAGAGGCGTGTTCCGCGACGACTTGGTGCTGCGCGCATCGGCGCTGACCTTCGCCACCATCCTCGCCATCGTGCCCTTTCTGGCGCTCACCTTCTTTGTGATCGACACCTTCGATGTCGGCCCCTATTTGGGCGAAGTACTCAAGCCCGCTTTCCCGCAGGCCGGCGAGAAGCTGCTGGACGAGGAGTACGTGCGCGAAGCTGTGGCCCAACTGATCTTTCAAGGCCTGGGAGGAACCGCACCCGGCGAAGGGGAGGAAAGACGGGCCGGACCACCCGATGCCGGCTCCCAGCTCGTCGCGGGGAACGAACCGGCTGGTGTGGGCGCCCCAGAGCCGGAGTCGACAGGGAAGCCGGCCGGTGTGGGCGCGTCGGGGTTGGAGCCGCCGGCGTCGATTGACCCGGTTCAGTGGATCCTTGCCATGGCCAAGACCAACAAAGATCCCAAGACCCTTACGATCGCGGGTGTCCTGTTCGTGCTGGCAACGGTGTTCGGTCTGATGATGAACATCGAACGTTCCTTCAACCGGATTTGGGGCCTGCGCAGCACGCGCTCGTGGTACCGCACGTTCAGCGACTATGTGATGGTGCTGCTACTGCTGCCGTTTCTCTTGCTTGGCGTGGTAAGCGTGACCGCCCTGCTCAAGAGTTCGGAGTTTTTCCCCGCTCTGATGCCATTTGCAATGAGCATTCGGAGCGGCCAGTACCTCGTGTGTTGGCTCGGATTCACGCTGCTCTACTACGTCGTCCCGCACACCCGCGTGCGGTTCCGCTACGCGTTCCTGGCTGGCGTCGTGGCCGGTACGCTGTGGTGTCTGCTGTCGCAGGCCTACGTGAGCTTTCAATTCGGTTTGGGGGGCTACACGCTGTTATACGCCTCGTTCGCCCAGGTGCCGGTGCTGCTGATGTGGATCTACTCGAGTTGGCTCGTGCTGCTGGTCGGCGCCGAACTGACGTTTGCCTACCAGAACGAACGCACGTTCGCCATGGAACGCTTCGCCGAAGGCGCCAGCTATGCGTATCGCGAAGCGGTGGGCCTGTGGGCCGTTGCCGAACTCGGCCGGCGCTTCGACGCGGGCCTGCCGGGTCTCTCCGCCGAAGAAGCCGCATCGGAGTGGAACGTGCCCACGCGTCTGCTCAACGACACGCTCGACCATCTCGAAGACGCGCGTCTCATTTCGCGCACCGCCTCCAATCCCCCCACCTATCAACCTTCGCGCTCACTCGATCGCATCACGGCCGACGACGTCATTCAATGCCTGCGCGAATCGGGCCGCGACCCCTCCAAGCTCCGCACGGGCGCGGCCTTCCAGGCCCTCAGCGCCAAAGTGCGCGAAGCCGCGCAGACCTCGCACGGATGCACCATCGCACAACTGATCCGCCAGACGGCCCCGCCCTCCGCGCAGCCCTCCGAACCCGCACCGCCCGAAACGCACACCGGCTGACACAGCATCCGCCTGAACCGCCTGTTAGATCCGCTCGCTCGCGGCGATGTCTACGAGATGGACCAACTCTGACATGACGTCGCGGAGGTTGGCGTCGGCCTCGTACATGCCGGAGGTCTTCTTGCGCGCCGCGCCCACGTCGCCACAGGCTTTGCCCCGCGCAATCACCTCCCGGCACGCGTCCGGCATCGGCCCCCAGTTTCCGCACTCCGTGAAGTCCGCGCTGAGAAACACAAACTTGGGAATGGCTTCGCCGCCGTTGGTGAGGAAGCGGATGAACACGTCCGGATGCTGCTCGCGCTCAATGAAGCGCACTTTGAGGTTCGGGCCCTCATCCGCCAGCCGCGCCAATACGGGCGCATGGCGGACCACGTCGCCGCACCAGTCTTCGGCGATGGCGATGACATGCACGGGCCTGCTCAGGTTCTTCAACAGGCCCGCCACATGCGGTTCCAGCGCGAGCGACGCCCGAATGATCTCCATCTTCGAGGCGTTCTCCTTGTTCTCCGCGTCCGCGATCCACTCCGAATACGTCTTTCCCGAATCAAATACCGCTTGCCAGTCGATCACCGGCAGGATGGGGGGTTTGGGCATGGTCATGTCTCCCTTACGGCGCTGGCGGCCGGTTGCGGCCTCTTGCCGGTGTTGTGTTCATAGAGCTCGTAGAAGTACCGGTAGGTGTCGTACTGTGTTCGGTGGCGATCTTCCCCGTTGACGTCCACGTAGCGGTTGGACTGCCCCTGGTCCAGCACCCGGGCCTTGTAGTTGTCGGCGAGTTGCATTTCCATCATGTCGACGACTTCTTGCTGGAGATACTCGTCATAGATCGGAAAGGCCACCTCGATGCGCCAGTCCAGGTTACGCTCCATCAGGTCGGCCGAACTCAAGAAGATGCGCCGGTCGTCCCCCTTGCCGAAAACGTACACGCGCTGATGCTCGAGAAAACGATCCAGGATCGAGGTCGCGCGGATATTTACGTGCGGGCGCAGCGCGTACGTCGTGCGGACGATCAAGTCCATGTGGACTCCCGCGTCAGCCGCCTGCCGCAGCCGCCGGCGCAACTTCGTGTCCGTGAGGTGATTCACCTTCAGCAGCACATAGCCGTCCGCCCCCTTCGCCTGCTCGCGCGCCAGATGCTTCAGGATCACCTTGCGCGTGTTCATCGGGGACACCAGCAGATGCTTGAAGCGGGGCGGCGTGAGCATTCGCATACGCGACGCTCGTTCCAAAAAGTCGAACACCTTCGCCACTTCGCCCGTCAGGCGCGGGTCGGCCGTCAGCAACGTACTGTCCACGTACAGGCGCCCCGTCACCTCGTTGAAGTTCCCCGTGGACAGGCCCGCGTAGTCGATGCCCCCCTTGCGGATCAGCAACAGCTTCGAGTGCACCTTCATCGGCGGCACGCCGAAGATGACGTTGGCTCCGGCCTCGGACAGCTTCTCGGCGATCTCGATGTTGTTCTGCTCGTCAAACCGCGCCTGCAGTTCGATCGACACCGTGATGCGCTTGCCGTTACGCGCCGCGTTGACGAGCGCGTTGACCACTTGCGATGGGTCCGCCGCGCGGTAGACGGTCATCTTGATCTCTTCGACGTCCGGGTCCACGGCCGCCTCGCGCAACAGCCGGATCAACAGTCCAAACGACTGGTATGGATATGTGACGAGCAGATCGCGATCCGCGATGGTCTCGATCATCGGCGTGCGCTCCCGCTCCAGCACCGGATGGCGCGCCGGGGGCATCGGGTCGAACGACAGATCGGGCCGGTGATTGGGAAACCGCATCAGATCCTTCATGTTGTGATACCGCCCCCCGGCGATCAACATGTCGTCCTCGGTCAGTTCCAGCTCTTCGCGCAGCAACTGCAGCACCCCCGGCGTCATCGTCTCGTCATAGACCAGGCGTGTCGGGCGGCCTCCCTTGCGCTGCTGCAGTTCCCGCTCCATCATCCGCACGTAGTTCTCGGAGAAGTCGTTGTCCATGTCCAACTCGGCATCGCGCGAGATCTTGAACTCGAACGCCTCGATCCGGTCGTAGTCGAAGATGTAGAACAGGTCGTTCAGCGAGTAGCGGATCACGTCGTCGATGTACATGATGTGCCCGTTGGGCAGCTCGACGAACCGCGGCAACTCCGAAGGGATCTCGAGGATCGCATAGCGCGGCACTGCGCCCCATATCTTCACACCAAAATACAGGGCTCCGTCCGTCAATTGCGGAAACGGCAGTTCACGCCGCAGGATGATGGGCACCAGGCTGGGCAACACACTGAGCCGGAAGTAGTCGTGCAGCCACTCGGACAGGTCGTCGTTCTGCGCGTCGATGTCGGCCTCGGTCAGGATCATCGTGCCCTCTTCGGCGAGGGCCGACGTAATGTTGGCGTAAGCGACGCGGAAGCGCTCGTCGAGTTCCCGCGCCTGCTGCGTGATGACTTCCAGCACCTCCTGCATGTCGCCTTTGCCTAGTTCGATCCGCCGATGCAGGCCGGCCACCCGCACCTTGAAGAACTCGTCCATGTTCGATGAGAAAATCCCGAGGAACTTCAGCCGCTCCATCAAGGGATTCCGATCATCCTCGGCCTCCTGCAGCACGCGCTCGTTGAACGACAGCGCCGAGACCTCCCGGATTTGATTTAGGCTCCTCATAACAAGTCAGTATAGCAAAAGGATTCACATGGCGCATACTCGCATCTCATCGCGGCTGACGCATCCCTCTGTGCTGATGCGGTTTCAGCCGCCTCGCGTTGCATCCCTTCATGGCGGCGCGTACCATGGGTTCAGCGTTACTAGACTCGAGGATCCCGCCGTATGGCGTTGCCCACCATATCCGTTGTTTTGCCCTGTCTCGATGCCGCCGAGACGCTCGGCGAGGCCGTCGAATCCATTCGCGCCCAGACATTCACAGACTGGGAGCTGGTTCTCGTCGACGACGGTTCAACCGACACTTCGCCCGAGATTGCCCGGCGCTTCGCCGCCATGGATCGGCGCATTCGGCCCGCCGCGGGATCCCATGCCGGGATCGCCGGCGTGCTCGAGCGCGGCTGTGCCTTGGCCCGCGGATCCTATATCGCCCGGATGGACGCCGACGACATCGCCCACTCCGAGCGCCTTCAACGGCAGCTCGATTGCATGACGGCCGATCCCCGCATCGGGATCTGCGGCACCCAAGTCCGCATGACGGGAGGAACTATCGGCCCGGGACGCCGCCGGTACGAGACCTGGATCAACGCACTCATCTCGCACGACGACATCGTGCGCGAATTGTTCGTCGAGTGCCCGCTGGCCCACCCGACGTTCATGATTCGCCGCGACGTGTTCAACGCAGCCGGCGGCTACGAAGACCACGGATGGGCCGAAGACCACGATCTGTGCATGCGCCTGTTCCTGGCCGGGGCACGCTTCGCCAAGGTCGCCGAACCCCTACTCGACTGGCGCGAATCGCCCGGCCGGCTGTCCATGGTATCCGAGCGGTACAATCCCGTCGCCTTCCGCGCCCTCAAACGCCACTACCTCTTCCGTTCCTACCTCAAAGACCGCGACATCTTTCATCAATGGGGCGCGGGCGAAGTCGGCAAACCCTGGCTGCGCGAATGGGAGGAACAGCGTCCCATGGCCGTCGTCGACATCAACCCCCGCAAGATCGGCCGCGTTATCCACAACACCCCCGTCATCGCCCCCGGCGATCTCCCCGCCCCCGGAGACACCTTCACCGTCATCGCCGTAGGCGCCCCCACCGCCCGCCAAGAGATCCGCGCCTGGTTCGAACCTCGGGGATACCACGAACTCCGCGACTACCTGTTCCTCGCCTGACGCTCGGCGAACAGAGCGAGGTATCGCTTTCCATGTGTTCCTAAGGGCTCGTGCAAGAATAACTCCACCGTTTTCGCATCTCATCTTCACGCCATCTTCGAGCGCTTCTCAATCGCAAGAACCTCA
>JAACEL010000514.1 GCA_011682535.1 Nitrospiraceae bacterium
GGTAAACTCAGTGGCATCTTCAGCCTGTTCCATCATGATCGCATCCACCCAGACGGTGGCCTCGGAGTCGGTATAGCTCGATAGGTCTGGGCCAACGGCTGCAAACACGTACGGCTTCTCCGCCCTACAAGTAAAGGAATACCGCTTCCAAGTCGTGTCAAGTACGACCATTTCGTGTCGGTCGAGGTTCCCTTCATTGGGGGCGCCGTAGCGCATGAGCAGCTTGGCGGGCACGCCGGGCTTGCTGGCACGCAGGTAAGCCGAGAGCGTGTACGACTCCCCGACCGCAGTTTCAATCCAGCCCAGACTCGCGGCGAGCGGCGCATCCTGCTTGACGACTGCAACCCGGCAGTTGAACGTACTCAGCGGGGTTTTGCCGGGACCAAGATCCACGCGGAGGCAATGTGCCCCATCGGCAGCCTCACCGCGTTGCACTGTGCCGTAAAGCCCGGTAAGCCCCCCCGCGAAACTCGTGCGCTTGCCCAACGAACTCCAATTGTATCCCCCGCACTCAAAACTGGAATTCGGCAGCAGATTGGGACTCGCCATACGTGGCACGACGGATGTAAACAAGAAACTCGGGGCGGGTACCTCGACAATCTCGACGTCATCCAGCCACATGGCGCCGGTAAAGTCGAAGTAGAAAGAGAGCCGGGCACGCTCGGTGCAATCCTCGCCTGGCTTGAAATAGCGCTCAAAACGCCGCCATTCATTGCGCAAAGCAAGCTGCATGAATAAAGCGCCTGTAGTATAGGGGGCCGACGCGCCCATGTCGCCGTACAGCTCGACCGTGGCCATGCCGCTGGCCATGCCTTCCTGGCGTCCCCAACAAGAAAACCGGTACCATTTCCCGCCCTTGATGCCGGTGAAGCCATTCTGCGCAAGCGTTGCATAGCTGTCGCGCGTTTCGCGCTCGAACGCGGTGCAGTCGAGCTTGGCCGAACGGCCGCCAGTGACGCCGGCATCGACCGAAAGCGTTTGCGTTACACCGGCGTCGCCTTCCATGGTCCAGTGGCTCGGCTTCCCGTTCTCAACGGTTTCAAACGACCCGTTCCTGACAAGATTGCCGTCGCTGTAGGCGGCTGAGGACGTCAGAAGCGAGCAAGAAACGATCCAGAACAGCAAAGCGCGCGGGTCAGATTTCATCACGGTATTCCCTGTAGATGTTCACTCGCACACAATCGGTCAGTCCTCGAACCCGCTGGGCAGCAAAGCGTCCTTGCGGACTTGTTGAGGAAACATGCGAGCCTTTCGGAAGCCTTCGGCATACTTGCAGCCGCACTGGTAGCCCCGGAACCTTGACTGCGGCTCGATGATTTCGCTTAAGCCGACTTCGTACATGGCCCTGCACCAGTCATCCTGGCTCTTATGGCACTCCGCCATCTTCACCTTGACATCCCAGTAGTCGCTGATGTCCACATAATGCTCGACGTCAAAACCAATACCGCCGGGGGGGTCGTAGTACCAGATCTCGTGGATAGCGCTGCACGGGGGATGCTCGGTTTCGATGAGACGCACGGCGGCCATCACATGCGTATCCCAGACCAGTTGGCCGGTCCGTGTGTGATCGGGATGATAGTCTTGATCCTTGTCGGGGCACAGCACAATGTGAGGCTTGAACTGACGCAAGACGTCGATCACGTGCCGCCGCACCTCGGGACTGTCATACAGGAACTCGTCATCGTAGCCCATCCAGAACAGCTCCGCTCCGATGACGCCCGTGGACTTCCGAGCCTCCTGCTCGCGGATCGTGGCGATTTCGTCGCGCGACAGAGTCGGCGATCCAACGTCGCCGCGCGTAAGAATTGCAATGGCGACCTCGTGCCCTTGCGCCTTGTACTTGGCGAGGGTACCGCCACAAAAGATCTCCGCATCATCCGGGTGGGGACTGAAGCACAAAACCCGCATGTGAATATCCTCCCTTTGATAATTACTTTTCCCCATACGCGGGGGACGCGGCACATGCGGTTCCGACGCCGCTGGCCAAAATGCGTATTGTTGTTTCTACCAGAACCAGTAGTACAAGAAACACCAGGCAAGCGCCCAGAGCGCGAACCACAGCTTGAGTTGCTGGTACCAGGGGCGGCTGCCTTTCGGCTCGTATTGCGAGAGGAGGGCGGCGTTCCAAACAAGAACTCCGCACTGGGAAGAATCCGGGGGCTGGGTTACCAACGAAATTACTCCGACAGCGGCCATAGTGAGTACTTGGCCGAGAAACGCCAGATAGAGCCAATGTATGTTGAAGCCAAGCAACGGGGCCGCAACCGCGATGGCAATTTGAAGGATCAGGCCGCCCACCATGCCGATGAGGGCCGCGGGATAATTGGTGCGTTTCCAGAGAATGCCCATCAGGAAAACAGCGATGAACGGACTGGCCAGATAGGTTATCCCGGTCTGGAAGAACGTGAAGATTCCTCCGAGGTAGTATACCGACGGCGTGAGCGCGGCGGAGATCACCAAAGCCACCACTGCGGCCCTTTTGCCCGCTCTGACCATCTGCTGCTCGCTCGCGTCGGGATTGATCTTGCGCTTGTACACATCCAGCGAGAAGATGGTGGAGGTTGAACTGATAAGGGAGCTTAGCGTCGACATCACGGCGGCCAGGAAGCCCGCCAGGATGAAGCCGCGCAGGCCCCATGAACCGGCGAAAGTTTTCAATGCGAAGGGGAAGGCCGTGTCCGCATCTTCCAAAGGTTCGGCTTGGTTCATCGTGTAAATCCAGTAGAACACGATGAGGCCGAGAAAGGAGGTGGTCAGTGGGCGCAGGAAATTGATGAAACCACTGAAAATGATTCCCATGAGACCGTCCCAGGTGCTACGTGCCGACAGCACCCGCTGGATCATGTATTGGTTGCCGACTTGATAGAACAGGAAGACGCCGAAGCTGGCAACGACGATGCCGAGAAACGGGGCCTTGGGATGGTCGGCTGGCTGGTACAGATGGAACCGTTCCGGTGTCGCCTCGACCATGGCAGCCCATCCGCCGGGGATGTGGCGAAGCGCCAGAAAGAAGAGCAGCGTGCCGCCTCCGATGAGCATCACACACTGGAACATGTTGGTCCACATTACGGACGTCATACCGCCGCGAATCGTGTATGCACCCACGCACAACACGAGCATCCACAGTACGAAGTGGAAGTTCCAGCCCGTAATCTCCGCGAAGGCCAATGTCCCGCTGTAGAGCACCGCCACCGTAAAGAGAAAGACGTAGGCCACCAGCATGACCCAAGTGTAGATATCGCCACACAGAGGGCCGAATCGGCGGCGGTAGTACTCCGGTATGGTCGTGATACGACTCTTGAGGAGCACTGGCAGGAAGATAAGTATGAGGATCGCGTAGCACGGTAGCGCGAACCACTCCCAGTTGGCAATCCCCATACCCGAGGTATACGTCATGCCGATGGTGCCCACCATCTGTTCGCTCGATACGCTGGTGGCGACAAAGCTCGTGCCGATAATCCACCAAGGCATCGAACGCCCGGCCAGAAAGTATCCCTCCGCCGTACCCGCCTTCTTCCGCGAGGCA
>JAACEL010000007.1 GCA_011682535.1 Nitrospiraceae bacterium
CGATCGCGGTGATCGTGTCGCGCTTGAGGGCGAACGGCTCTTCCTGCATCTCGGCGATGTAGAGGGGACTGCGCGGCCAGTTGCCATCGGCGTGCGTGCCCTCGGGACACAGGTTGCCGATGTAGTAGATCTTGCCGTTCTCGATCGAGCGGAAACAGGCGCAGCCGGTCGCGGAGGATTCGATGGGGCCGCCGTCGGCACAGGTGAGCGCTCGGGGCGGCGCCCAGGTCTCGCCACCGTCCTCGGAGAAGCTCAGCCACTTTCGGCCGGGGATGTCGTTCATCTTAGCGTTGCTGCCGCGGCAAAGCGCCGCGAGGCGGCCGTCTTTGAGTTCGACGGGGGCCGATTCGCTCAGGCCACGGCTGCTCTGTTCGGGCGTGGTGCGCAGCGCCTCGCCCACGCGCCAGGCCAGTGAGCCGTCATGCTGATACTCGCCAATCACCATGCGTACCTCGTAGACGACCATACCGGATTGGGGATGGTGGACCACGTTGCCGTCGCCATCGATCTGTTGCTTGAACCCAGGTACGACGATCCGGCCGGTGCGGGTCTTGATGGGG
This sequence comes from Nitrospiraceae bacterium, assembly GCA_011682535.1. Lineage (GTDB taxonomy): Bacteria > Hydrogenedentota > Hydrogenedentia > Hydrogenedentales > SLHB01 > JAACEL01. Next base: position 561 of record JAACEL010000007.1, read on the forward strand.
AAACAAAAGCTGATACCCATGCCGCCGGGGAGACCGAAGTCGAAACTGCGCGGCTCGGGTGGTGGCCCCGCGAGCGGGTCGTAGTGGTTGATCTCGATCTCGCGCGGTTGCTCCACGTCGATGTGGTCGTCGGGATAAAACATCTTGCTGACCAGCGTGATGAGCTTGCCGGTGTCGTTGTCGAAGAAGCCCGCGTTTTCAATGTAGCGCACGCGCCCACCCTCGACGGCGTGGCTATCCAGTGCCAGCACGGGTTCCGTCCACGTCGCGCCATTGTCCTCGCTGAAGCTGTCGTGGAAATGGTCATACGTGTCCGACGCATCCACCCAGCCGAACCGACGCATCAGGGCGAGTTTCGAGCGATGGACGTATGTGACAAATCCAGGGAACACACCGGTGCCGTCTTGCGTCGGCACGAAGATCTCCTTACTCAATCGCCGCATCGTCTGCGTTTCCTCCCCGGCATGGCTCGTCCCCAGCAACGTCGCCGCCGCGCCCCCGGCCGCAACGCGCTGGAGAAACTCACGGCGAGTCGTTATGCGTCTGGTCATCTGCTTGGATTCCTTGTTTACTGGGTGGCCAGGTTGACGTTGTCGATATAGAAGACGACTTCTTCGGTAGCGTTGGAGACGAACCCGTACCAGTCGAGTCGGCGGAAGTTGGTGTCGCCGCAGGGCAGGTTGTCGTAGCGCTGCGGTGGTTGTCCGGGGAACGTGAGCGTCAGGTTCCACGTGCCGTTCGCCGCCTTGCCGAGGGGGCACTCGATCTCGACCTGCACCCAGGTGTCGGGGGGGATCGTGAGCGCCGGCTTGCCGGGGATGCCGAGTTTGCCGGTAGCGTCGAGACGCAGGCTGGGGCCGACGCGGTAGGGACTGTTGCTGTCGCGCCATTCGTGGTAGAAGACGGCGCCGGGCCCGGCGCGCAGGGCGAAGGAGCCCACGGCGGTGCCTTTCTTGAAATGCGGAGCGTAGACGAGGTGGGGGTTGAAGGAGTGCTGCAGGCCGGGGGCGTCGGTGAACTTGAGGCTGCGCTCGCCCTGGGCAGCGGTCTCGTTCGTCACGCGGATTGTGGCGGTATCTTCTTCGCCGAGGGTGGCGGCGCTGGCGGCGGTCGCTTCGATGGGCGTGTCTTCGAACCCATCGCTGATGACCAACGGCGCTGGCGCGGGTGGCGGCGAGAAGGGCTTACGCGGGATCCGGTTGGGCTTGTCGACCCACTCGGGTTCGCCGTAGAGACCGATGCCGGTGGTGTCGATGGGGTTGAAGCCCAGTTGCAATGCGGGCGACTCGGGTTTGAGACGGAAGTCGCCCGCCTCCGCGTTGACAAAGAGCGGGTCGGCCACGATCGAGTGCGTGTCGAAGCCTTCGGCCTGCCACTCCGCGAACGTGCGGCCCGCGAAGTCCAACTCGTCCGACGACGTGTCCCAGTAGCAATTGTTGTCGAGGGTGAAGTTGCCGTTCTTCCAGGTGCTGCCCAGCAGACGGCCGTTGTTGAAGTAGATGATGTTGCGGTCGAGGATGAACGACACGTGCTCCTCTTCGCGTGAACGGATAAGCTGCTCGCGGTGGGAGAAGGCGAGAATGTTGTTGACGACGCGGTTTTCCTTGCCGTAGTGCTGGTGGAGGGTGCCGGTGAGGGTGTTGTAGACGATGTTGTTTTCGGCGAGGATGCCGGTGCTGCCCTCGTCGAAGTAGATACCCCAGCCGCCGGAGACCTTGGGGTTGGAGAGGATGTCGTGCATGAGGTTGTTGCGCAGCACCGTGCCGGGCGACATGCCGAGGGTGTAGATGGCGCCCATGTCGCTGAGTTGGCCGTGGCCGCAGTGGTGGATGTGGTTGTATTCGACGACGTTGTGGTGGGCGGAACTCTCGGCATAGCCCCACGACCACCCGATCGACATGCCCGAGTAGCGGAAGTCGCAGATCTCATTACGGGCAATCGTGTTGTAGGAACTGCGGCCGATCCACACGCCGACAGCGCTACGGAAGATCCGGCCGCCGTCGTGCAGGAAACAGTTCTCGACCACGTTGCGGAGCACGGCTTCGTTGTCCGACGCCGGGCTGCCGCCTTCGCCGATGCGGACGCCGCCCGCGCCAAGGTCGAACGCTTCGGTGTGAGTCAGGCGGTTGTCCTGGCAACCGGTTCGGAACCATACGGCGTAGGTGCCGAGATGGGCGAGTTCGCAGCGGTCGATCGTACAGTGGCGCGCGCCCGTGGCCTCGAACGCGGCGGGAACGGAGTAGGCCGCCTGCCCATCGCTATGGCCTTCGGGGGCGATGGGATACTCGGTGTAGTGGAGCTTGAGTCCGGAGAAATGGAGGTACTCGACGAACCGGCCTTCGGCGGGTTGCCCGTCGAGCCTGATCAACTGCCGTGCGACGGGCGCGATGACGTCGGCAGTCGCCAGATCTTCATTGGGCGCGGGGATGTAGTAGACCTTGTCTTCCTTGCGGTTGAGGAACCACTCGCCGGGCCGGTCGAGAGCTTCGAAGAGGTGCTCGACGAAGTACCACTGATCGTTGCGCCAGCGGGTGAAGGGCCAACGGGCCGGGCCGGTGAACTCGATGTAGCGCCCGGCGGTGTCGATGCTCTTGGGACGGTGCAGCGAGGTGGCCCAGGAATGGAACACGACGAACACGGCGTCCTTCAGCGAAGGCCAGGACTGCAAATCGCCCGCGCGGTAGCGGAACTTCGTGGCGCTCTTCACTTCCTTACCATCGGCGCCAATTTCAAGGGCTGCGGAGGCCGTATAAAAGAAGTCGTCGTCGGTGGGTTCGTCACCGGCGGGATGGGTGGCGTTGGGGGTGCGGGCCGGTTGGCGGCGCACGCCGTTGACCCACAACGCGCCAAATTCCCAACCGTCCGCCACATCGGCCACCCAAAAATCGCCCTCCTGACGCCAGCCGGTGATGGCGCGCCCGCCGTGAAGCACGGGCGTCTCGCCGGGATAGGCGGCGTAGGTGACGGGGGCTTGTTCCGTACCCGAGTCTTCGGGGCCAAAGACAACGGGCTCCGTCATCGAATACATACCGCCGCGCAAAAGCACCTGGACCGGTTCGGTCAACGTGCCCGCGGCGCGCATGGCGCGCAAGAGATCGCGGGCGCGGGCGATGGTGGCGACGGGGCCGTCCGAGGCGGTGGCATTGGGCGCGTCGAGTGTACCCGACCACGCGTCGTTACCGTTGGTGGCGACATAGATGGTGAGCGATTGCGCAGCGGGGCAGAGCGCGATGCACAGCGCGAACGCGACGCACCAGACGATAACGATCCCTTTGTTCCCAGACATTACCTGTTCCTCCCGTGTCGCGCGTGTTGGCATCTTGAGCCGACGCGCCCTCCCTCCACTATAGCAAAACGGCGGGCCGCTTGGGGATGATGACGCGTTCATGGTTCGCGCACTCCGCTTGCGGCGGACGCGATGGATGTTGGAGAAAATTGTTGGTTCGTTCCTGGATTGCCGCCGCGATCAGCGTCGTGTACACTGTCATGAGCGCAAGTTGGCCTTGGATCTAAGGGAGAGAATGTCAGGTGCGAATCTGTAGCGTGGTGGGTGGGTGTTGGAGCGTCCTGGCGTTTACGATGGGGGCAGGCCTGGCAACGCTTTCGGGGCAGGCGGCCGAGGGGGCAGCCGTCGATGTCGAGGAACTCGACCCGGCAATGGCGACGCCGGGTCCGGATGGCAATTGGCTGTGGTACGACGTCGAGGATATCGGCGTGGAAGGCAAGGGCTGGACGGACACGGAGCATTACTACGACCGTCTGCCCGCGAAAGCAAAGGGTGTGGTGCGCGACGCGGTGTGGCAGTTGAGCACGCACTCGGCGGGGCTATGCGTCCGGTTCGTGACGGATGCCGACACGATCGCCGCGCGATGGTCGCTCACATCATCCAATCTGGGCATGGCGCACTTCCCGCCCACAGGGGTGAGTGGCGTCGATCTCTATGTGCTCGACAAGAGCGCCGGTGAACCGGGAATATGGCGCTGGATCGGGGCCGGCCGCCCCGACAAGCAGCAAAACGAGGGCACACTCGCCCGGGGAATCCCCGAGGGCAAGCACGAGTTCCTCCTCTATCTCCCCCTTTACAACGGAACGGAGTCGGCCGCGATTGGGCTGCCGCCCGGCGCCGTGCTGGAGAAGCCCCCCGCGCGTCCGCCCGAGCGCGCGCTCCCCATCGTGATCTACGGAACTTCGATCGTGCAGGGCGGCTGCGCGTCGCGCCCGGGTATGGCGCACACGAGCATACTCTCACGGAAACTGCGCCGTCCCGTCATCAACCTGGGCTTCTCCGGAAACGGCCAGATGGAAATGGAGATAGGCGAATTGCTGGCGGAGTTGGACGTAGCCGCCTACGTCATCGACTGTCTGCCCAATCTGAAGGCCACACAGGTCACTGAGCGGACTGAGCCGTTCCTCCAAGCCCTGCGCAAGGCGCGTCCCGACACGCCCATCGTGCTGGTGGAGAACATTCAATATCAGGCGGGCGCGTTCCTGCCTGCGGCCCGTCAGTCCTACGAAGCGAAGAACGATGCCCTGCGCGCCGCCTATGAACGGCTCAAGGCGGACGGCGTGCCAGGGCTGTACTACGTCCCGTGCGACAACTTGCTGGGCGATGACGGCGAAGCAACCGTAGATGGCACACATCCAACGGACCTGGGTTTCCTGCGCATGGCGGAAGCAATCGAGCCCGTACTCAGCGAGATACTCAACTTAGGGCTCGTGCAAGAATAAGTTTGCCGTTTCCGCGCTCAGATTTGCGTCGAATTCAAGCGCGACGATTGAGCAAGACCGCAGGAATAGCAGGGCTATTTCGAGAATTTTGCGATTGAAGATCGTCCAAAGATAAGCTAAGTACGAGCGCCGAATTGTCCAATTTATTCTGACTTGGCACCTAAGATTCGGTCGCGAATGGGAAAGGACAGGAGATGGCTCAGGAAGAAGGATTCTTCTCGGTCAAGGAATTCGGCGCGATGGGCGACGGCCAGACGGACGATACTGCGGCGATTCAGGCGGCCATCGACGCGGCAAGTGGTGACGGCGGGAACGTGCTTCTGCCGCCCGGGCGATATGCGGTATCGGGGTCGCTACACATCGCTCCGGGCGTGACGGTAATGGGCGTGCACGACGCGCCGGTGGGATTCACGGCGCCCACCGCCACTGTCCTTCTCGTGACAGGTGGACGCGATGACGAAGACGCGCCAGCCCTGTTCGAGATGGGCGATTCAAGCATGTTGCGGGCGTTGACACTTTGGTGGCCGGACCAGACGCCCGACGATGTGCACCCCTATCCATGGGCCGTCCATATGTTCGGCAACGACAACACCGTCGAAAACCTCACATTCATCAATGCCTACAACGGCATTCGCGTCGGACCGGAAACCAATTGCCGCCATCGCATTCGGAGTTGTTACGGGTGCCTACTGCGCCGGGGCGTGTTCGTCGACAACACGTGGGAGATCGGGCGCATCGAGAACTGTCAATTCCATCCGCATTGGTGGTCGCAACCCGAATTTGGCGGGGATTGGAAAAAGGTCAGCGCCTACATGGCCGAACATCTTGAGACGTTCATCTTCGGTAGGACCGATTGGGAATATGTCACGAACAATTTCATTTTCTCCTGCAAGATAGGCTATCAATTCATCCACACCGAACACGGCGAATTCAACGGCCACATGACCGGGTGTGGGGCGGATGGCAGCGGCACGGCAATATGGGTAGAGCGCTTGCAGAAAATGGGGCTGCTGATTGCGGGCGGCGAGTTCGTGTCACTTTCTGGAGCTGACCCTGTGCAAGTGCGCGTCCGGCCAGGTTGTGACCAGGGCAGCGTCCGCTTCACCAACTCGGCGTTCTGGGGGCTGTCGAACCACGTGGCCGTGCTCGAAGGCGACGCGTACGTCTCATTCTCAGATTGCTACTTCACCAACTGGAAGAAAGACGTTCCGGACAAGCCCATTCTGCTGGCGGCGAAGGGACGATTCCAAGTCAACAACTCAACCTTCGACACGCCCCATCCCAGCGTCCACATCGGCCCCGAGATCCGCCATGCCATCATCCGCGGCAACAACGGCATCACGGGTGTCCGCATCCAGGACGAGTCCCAAGGCAAGTCCATCATCGCCGACAACGAGCCCCCTTCCGCTGTCGACGATCCATTCGCCCACGAGCCCCGCTGAATCACAACCTCGAATCCTGTCGGGAAAGCCAGTATAAGACTATCCGCAGCCAAGAACGCGGGCTATACGCCATCAAGATAGATAACCGTAAGGAGTACACACATGAACAAGTCGAGCAAGATTTCACGGCGCGGTTTTCTTGGCCGCGGCGCCGGGCTACTGGCCGCCGGGCTGGCCGCTCCCTACTTCGTACCGGCCGTTGCGTTCGGCGCCAACGATCGGGTCAATGTGGGTTACATCGGCGTGGGACGCCGTGCGCGCCAGTTGATGAACCTGCCGCGCGGCATGGAGATCGTCGCGTTCAGCGACGTAAATCAGGCGCGCCTCGACGAGATGACGGAGAGGAATAAGGTTCGCACTTACAAGGACTACCGCGAGATGCTCGCCAGCGACGACGTCGACGCCGTCGTTGTCGCCAGCCCCGACCACTGGCACGCGCTTAACACCGTGCACGCGTGCGAAGCGGGCAAGGACGTCTATGTCGAAAAGCCGATGACGCTGACCGTCCGCGAGGGCCGCGCAATGGTCGACGCCGCCCGCAAGCACAAACGCATCGTGCAGGTGGGCAGTCAACAGCGGTCGATGAAAGAGTGCCGGCTGGGTTGCGAACTCGTGCGCAACGGACGCATCGGAACCGTCCACACCGTTCACGGCAGCAACTACCCCAGTCCGTGGGAGTGCGAGTTGCCCGGGCAGCCGGTGCCCGACGGACTCGACTGGGACATGTGGTGCGGCCAGACGGTACCCCGTCCCTACCATGAGGAGTTGTACCTGCCGCGCGTTCGTGGCCACGAGCAGGGCTGGATCTCGTTCCGCCCTTACTCCGGCGGCGAGATGACCGGCTGGGGGGCACATGGCCTCGACATCATCCAGTGGGCGCTGGGTTACGAAGAAAGCGGTCCGGTGGAGGTGTGGCCTGAACTGGACAAGGTTCCGCCGTTCGACGGCGAGCACAAGGGCCCGCGCTGCGAGGTATATTACCGCTACGACAACGACACGGTGCTCAAGCTTGACGGCAAGGGCGCTGGCGGCGGCGGACTGTTCGTGGGCGATAAGGGCGAAGTCTGGATCGATCGCGGTAAGTGCAAGACCACGCCGGAGGCGATCGCTGAGGAACCCATCAAGGACTCGGACATCCACCTCTACAAGAGCGACCACCACCTGAAGAATTGGCTTGACTGCATCCGCTCGCGCGAGACTCCCGTGGCCGATGTAGAGATCGGACATCGTTCCGCCACCGTCTGCCACCTGGGCAACATCGCGCGCTGGACGAAACGCAAGCTGCAGTGGGATCCGGAGAAAGAAGTCTTCGTCAACGACGACGACGCCAACACCTATCTCGAACGTCCGATGCGCGCCCCCTGGACGTTATAAGTGCGCCGCATAGCGGCGCTACTCTGTGTCACGCACCAGCTTATCCAAGATAAGCTGTTCACGTTTGCGCAGCAGCGCCCCGGCCGGACCGAGGCTCCATCGATATAAAAACACCGATAGCGTCAGCGAAGCAGCGGATAGCAAGGATCCTACGGGCAGCCCCTGGTATCCGTAGCGCCAGCGCATAAACGGGTCCACGAACATGCAGCCGGCGGTCGGCAGCATCAAGAGCAGTACCAGCACGAGGGATACGAGCGCGCCAAACAGCGTCATCGCGCGATTCGTCGTCGTCTTCAAACCCGACCACGCCATGCGGTAGGGAAAGTAGGCCGACACCAAGTTGCCCACCACACTGAACAGCAAGAACAGTTGGACGACGTGCATGCAGGCCATGAAAACGGCAGCCGGCGGAGGCTTCGTCACCAACACGCTCAGTACCAGTAAGGCGAAACTCAGTCCGGCCATCAGCGGGAACAACGCGGCATTCTTGCCCAGAAGATACTTGCGCCGCTCGGTGGGCAATAGTACAAGCGCACGAAACCCTTCGGGATCCACGCCGAAGACGTTGAAGAGTAGCATGCCGAAGTTCATGGCTGGCCACACGGTCACGAGAAAGGGCACGAGACTGTTCCGGACAAGAGAGGCCGAACCCGCGTCGCCAGGCTTGTATATCACGAGACAGATGAGGCCGAACACAATCGGCATAAAGAGCATCATGTAGATGTTGGGCTGGCGCAGGTAACTCAGCAGCGACGACATGGCCATCGCCGAGGTGTCGTCGTCGAAAAACGGCAGCTTCCACTCCGTCCATGGCGGCTTCCGCAGCGCGGAGGACGCCGTCCCCCGCTCCGGCTTCGCCCCGGCGGCGCTGTTGACGCCGGCGTAGTAGCGGTAGGTCGAGCGATACCCCAGCGCGAGCCCGATGAACATTAAGATCCCGAGTCCCACTACCGGCGCCGCCACGCCCGCGGCGCGTCCCTCGGCCAGGGCACACACTCCGTACGGAAGCCAGCCGAACGGCACCACTATATTGCCCCATCGCAATCGCGCCTCGGTCCGCTGCTGCCGCTCAGCCCGACGCTCGCCGCGAATCCGGCCCTGCTCCTCTTCTGACACACCGCTTTCGGCCAATGCCTTCTCCGCCGCGCGCGCGGCTTCCCGCTGCGGCTTCCACACGGTGTGCTGAAGGATGTTAGGAAGCTGAAAAAGGAGCACAAAGATCATCGGCAGAATCGTCAGCACCAGCCGGCGCCGTTTCTTGTTCTCCATCAGCGCGGACAGAACCCCGCGCACGTAATAGGTCCACGAGGCGAGCGCCAGGTAGAAGAGTACCGCCAACGGTATGGCCAACAGCATGCGAGGCCCCAGATTCCACGCCAGTGCCCCGCACAACGCCAGCGTGGGTACGATGAACATGATCAAGGCAAACGAAAACAGGGATGCCACATAGTTCATCACGAACACCATGCGCATCGAGACGGGCAGATACAGCATCTTGCGGAAGTCGATGACCTCGGAACGTTGAAGCTCCATCAACAAAGCCATCGACCAGAATCCCAGGAAGACCACAATGGCTACGTCGCCCAGGACCAGGAGCGTCCACGCTTGGTCCGCCTCGACTTGGCCGGCGGTCACGACCAGCGCGACCGAGATGCCGATCGAGACGAGGAAGGCGAGCACGGCCATGATGGCGCCGATGACAACGGAGGCCGCTTTCCCGGCGGTCATCGTGTTCTTGAGCAGTACGAAGCGAACGGCTATCAAGGCCGCGAACTGGTCACGCATCGTGGTTTTCCCCGAGCCAGGAGAGCCCCACCGCGGCCTCCTCGGGTTCGCCCACGACTTCGACGAACGCCTGCTCCAACGTCCCCCCCGCCGCCAACTCGTCCAGCCGCGTCTCCGTCACGAGCTTGCCGTCCGCGATGATCCCTACGTGACTGCACAGTTTCTCGACAATCTCGAGGATGTGGGAGGTCAGGAAAATTGTCGAGCCACGCTGGACCATACGGTCGAGGACCGTGCGGATTGTGCGCGAGGCGATAGCGTCGATGCCCTCGAACGGCTCGTCGAGAAAGAGCAACTCGGGATCGTGAAGCAGGGCCGCCGCAATCGACAGCTTCTTCTTCATACCGTGGGAGAACTCGAGCACCAGCGTCTTGCCGGTGTCGTCGAGACCAAGCAGACTCAGCAATTCCTCGCGCCGCACCGTGTACACCGGCTTGGGCACGCGGTACATGCGCGCCATGAAGGTCAGGTATTCGCGGGCGGTGAGGTTCTGAAACAGGCACAGGTCTTCGGGTACGACACCGATGCGCTCCTTGATAGCCAACGCGTCACTTGCCAGATCGCGCCCCAATAAACGCGCCGAGCCGCTCGTCGGCGCCATCAATCCGGTCAGCATCTTGATCGTCGTCGACTTGCCCGCGCCGTTCGGGCCGAGGAAGCCGTAGAAACTCCCCCGCTCTACCCGCAAGTCCACGTGGTCCACGGCACACAGGTCGCCGAAGCGCTTCGTCAGGTCGAACGTCTCTACGCAGTATTCCATGCTCTGCTGTACCCCATGCACACCGCTTCTATTCAACGACCGTTATTCCCCTTGATTCTTGAGCGCCTCGTGGACTTCTTTGAGTTGCTGGCGGATGGGGATGTTCTGCGGACATTTCTCTTCGCATTCGCCGCATTCCGTGCAGGCGTCCGCGGACCGGTGGCCGTCGCGGTCGGACTTGAGCATCCCGGCGTACCGGTTGCGCGAGGAGTCCCACAGACCGTACAAGCGCGCCTCATTGTAGATGCCGAACGCTCCGGGGATATCGACGCCGGCAGGGCACGGCAGGCAATAGCGGCAGCCAGTGCAGTAGAGATCGGCCATCTTCTTGAGGCGTTCCAGGTGTTCTGCGATGGCTTGGTTATCCGTCTCTGCCAAACTGACGCCATCGGAAGCGATGGCGAGGTTTTCCTCGACTTGTTCCATCGTGGACATGCCCGAGAGAGCGATGGCGACATTCGGGTTGGCGAGCACGAAACGCAGCGCCAGTTCGGGGGCGCTTTTGGCGCCTTCGGTCATTGTCGAGAGCACTTCGCTCGGCACGCCGAGGCGTCCGCCCCCCACGGGCCCCATTACGACCACGCCGATTCCCTTTTCGTGAGCCAGCGCGATACCTTCCTCGAGCTGCCGGTCAAGCAGGTTGTACTGCAACGTGATCACCTCGGGATAACCGGAGTCGACCAAGTTCACCAGGGCCTCGTTGTTGGCATGGAACGAACAGCAGATGTACTTGATCATCCCCTGGTCACGCGCTTTTCGCATCCATTGGCTCATGGTCGGTTCCACGTGCTCCTGGTAGCTCTTCCAGTTGACCCCATGGTGGTTGTAGATATCGATGTAATCGACCTGGAGGCGATCGAGGCTGTTCTCGAGGTTCGTCCACCAGTCTTTTTCATCACCGCCGTAGTAGTGATTCTTGGTGGACAGCACCACCTTGTCGCGCCAGCCCTTGAGAGCCTCTCCCACGGCGCGTTCGCTGTCATGGTGGCAGTACATCACCGCCGTGTCGATGTAGTTGACGCCTGCCTCGAATGCGCGATGGATCATCGCGGTCGACTTCTCGCGATCGACACGGGCCTCCTCCCCCTCGCCCACCATCGGCAGGCGCATCGCGCCGAAGCCCAGTTGAGAAACACTGAGTCCGGTATTGCCAAGAATTCGGTAGATCATGCAATGCTCCTTACTTCGATTGCGCAGCCTGTTTCTTCCCCGGGATTGTAGGCCCACGGACGACACGGATCAACGCCGGGTGGCGTATTGTGGCGCGCCTGAAGTGCCTTGGTAGGTAAGGATCACGCGGAGCCACGCTCAAGGCATGGGCGTGGGCACGCTGAGGCGCAGCCAGTCGCCGGTGAGCGCAAGCAGCGGCTCGGGAACGGCTCGAGGCCAGTCCTGGAGTACGCCGTGCATGGCCCCGCCGGCGTCGCGCCACAAGGCGATGTCGACACGTTCGCCGAGTTCGATATGGAGGCCTCCACCTTGGAAACGCTTCAGCCCACCCGCGGCCAGGGCGTCCAATGCGCCCTCATCGTCGAGACGGACACCCACCACGCCCACGGCGTCCACGGTAACGGCATGTCCGTCGACCTCGAACGCGGCCCGAATGGGATCCCCGGCCACGTCTTCGGCGCCGGATACGCGAATTACCGTCCCGTCGATCAGCCGGCACTCGCCCTGCGTGCCGGGGGCGGCGCTCGACCGGCCGAACTCGGTCATCATGCGTGTGGCCGGTGATTGCGGGCGCACGCCCATTTCCCGCAGACGGTCAACCAGAGCCGCCGCGTCGTTCAACGTTTCCATCGCGGCGGGAAGCGCCCCCGCGCCGTCGAACGCGGCCGCCGCGTGGTCGCAGGCCCATTCACCCACGCGGTAGAGTGCCGTGCTTCCGCCCGCGGCCTTGGCAAACAAGGCGGCCGTCTCGGAACGCTCGAACTCGGGGTGGTACAACACGGCCGCGCGGTAGCGCTGCGGGCCGTACCTGAGAGTCCCATCGGCATCCACGCGCAACGAGCCGTTGTGTATCTCGCTGCTAGGAATGAGGTCGGCCGGATAACCGGCTTGCCACAGGGCGTCGGTGAGCCCAATGCCCACGTCATCATACGAAGGCCCGGCCCAGTTCATGGCGCAGGCATGGCCGAACACGACGGCCACCGGGCAGTCCAGCGGGGTACGCGTGATGAAGTTGAGCAAACGAACACGGCAATCCCCGCGCATCAAGCCGCCACGCAGTAACTCCGCATAGGCGTGATACTCGGGATGGACGCCTTCGCGGGGGTAGAGCGGGTGATAGTCGATCCGCCCTCCGCCCAAGGCATGCGCCCAGACTTCGGTCCGGTAATCGCCCAGTTTGCGGGAGTAGTACATGTTGTACCAGACGGGGCTGTTCCATTTCTTGGCCAGAGCGGTACGTGCGCAATAGGGCGTCACTTCGTCCGTCTGCGCGAGGTCGCGGGTGGCCGTCCACCAGGACAGGCCGTTCTTCTTGAACTCGCGGGTGCCGGGATAGGGATACCATGTCGGGTGGGTGGCCACGATGGCCAATGGCCCGAACACGTCCTTCGTGGCGCGGTAGAAGGCGTCCTCGAGCGCGGCGTTGCGCTGGGTCGACATCTCCAGGAAGGTGTTGATCGCCGCCTGGCGATCGCGTTCCCTGCCCTGTTCGCCGAAGGTCATCAGCAGGCAATCGCGCACGAGATCGCCGCCCTGGGTACGTTCGGCATAGGCCTCGGCGCGGAAACGGGAGAACCAGTAGTCGTTCTTGTCGGGGCATCCGTCGAAACAGGGCGGGAACCCCCATTCGTCCTTGCACACACCGGCGAGTTCCGTATCGGCGTAGGACTCGATGATGCTGCGCTGGAACTGGACCAGGTGGGGCGCGAAGACGGCCGGAGTGAGATGGGTGAACGCCGCGGCGACACACGCCGTGCGGCCTGCGGTTTCCCCGCTACACGCTATAGATACACGCACTTCCTCCGCGTCCGCCCGGAGAACGGTGCATGCCGCGCCGGTGATGTCGCGCACACTGCCAGGCTCAATGCCGTCGGGGCCGCGCGTGTACGAGTAGACGCGCACCAAGCGTCCTGACAGCGGGATGTAGTGTTCTGTCGCGAAGGTGTAGTGATCGGAGAGGTCATCGCTGCCGATGCTGAACTCGACCGCGCCCGTTCCGTTCAACGCGACTTCCCGCAGGCGTAACATCTCCTGCTGTTCGTCCGGGTGGGCCGCCAGAAAGGCCCGACGGGCCAAGCGCACGTCCAGGTCCATGGCGACACGCATACCCAGCCGATTGGCATAGGCGGCCGCTTGCTTGATCTGCTCGTGCACGTCGGCACTCGTCACCTCGCGATTCGGCGCGCGCAAGGAGGCGGCCAGCACGTTGACGGCGGAGTGCTCGGCCATCATGTCAAGATAAGGTGCGAATCCGTTTGGCGCGAAATCACGCTCCCACCAGAACCACGCCGCGATCACGGGCAGAACGTCATCGGGCAGGCGTGAGGACACCGCCTGCTGCGCCGTGGCCGTGCCGGCCGCGGCCAACAATCCGAAAACAGCCACACCACCCAGAATCACCCATTCCCTGTACACGCGCCACCCTCCAGAAGTGGTTCGTTTCCGTGGCGATTGTAGGCATGTGCGACGGCCACGTCAACACGCCCGAACATCGGGTGACGTATTGTGTCGGCGCGGTCGCGGTGGTACTATGGCGCTCACATGCAACGGCATCCGTGAAGGGAAACTTGAGGGGAATACGATGGGGAACGCACGCACGCCGATCTTCGCGGTACTCGCACTCCTTATGCTCTGGACCACGGGTTGCGCCAACCTACCCGCCCTGCCGCGCACACAGGATCTGCGCGTGCGCGCCGAACGCGCACAAGGGGCCGTGCAAAGCGCGCTCGATTCGATGGACCTGGAGATGGCCCGAGCGGCCCGGCAGCTTGAGGGCATGGGATTGGAGACGCCGGAGGCCCGGGCCATACTGGCCAAACTCTGCGCCGGCCGTCCTTACGTGGCCGGTTGCGCAACGGTGGACGCAAGCGGTGTGATTGTCGCCATCGAGCCCGCGACCTACGCCGAGTCTGAGGGGGCCAACATCAGCGAACAGGAGCAGGTCGTGCGTCTGCGCGCCACGGGTAGTCCGGTCCTGAGCGGAGCTTTCGTTGCCGTGGCGGGCTTCGGCGCCGTCGATCTCCAACACCCGGTGCGCAACGCGGCGGGCGAGATCGCCGGCTCGCTCAGCATGCTCATCCGCCCCGAGCGGTTCCTGGCGCAAGTGCTGGGCCCCTACGCCAAAGGAGACGACTGGGATTGCTGGGTGATGCAGCGCGACGGCATGATTCTGTACGAGCCCGACCCGGAGGAAGTCGGCCTGAACCTATTTACCTCGCCCTTGTACCGGGGGTTCGACGAGCTGCGAGCGCTTGCCCGGCGGGCGGCCGAGGAACCCGAGGGTTCGGGCCGGTACGACTTCTTCGCCGAGGATTTCAACTTCGTCAAGAGGAAACTGTGCTACTGGCAAACCGCCGGTCTGCACGGGACGGAATGGCGCGTTGCCGTGTCGCAGGTGGTGGAATGAGTCCGAACGAACGCCCCGTACAGCCATGAACGAGCGTCCGCGCATCATCGCGATCGCCGGCCCCTCGTGCTCGGGCAAGACGGCCTTGGCCAACCACTTGGTGGAATCGCTGGCCGAACCGGGCGCCGCCCACTTGCCCCTCGACGCGTACTACCGCGATCTCACCGGCATGACCCCGGCGCAACGCGCCCGATGGAATTTCGACGATCCCGCGTCGCTGGAGAAAGCCCTTCTGATCGAACACTTTGCCGCCCTGACCAGCGGCGAGACCATCCACCGCCCCGTCTATAACTTCGCCACGCATGCGCGCAAACCCTTGAGCGTCCTCCTTGCCCCCGCTCCGTTCATCGTCCTGGAGGGCATCTACGCCCTGTACTGGCGGGAGGTCCGCGCGTTCCTCGACTTATCCGTCTTCATCAACCTCGACGACGCGACCTGTCTCGCCCGCAGGATTGTCCGTGACACTCACGAACGCCGACGCGCCGAGCAGTCCATACGAACCCAATACGCCCGAACCGTCCGCCCCATGTACGAACAGCACGTCGAACCCACGAAGCTGTTCGCCGACCTCCTGCTCGACGGACGCCAATCCACCGAGGAACTCGCCGTGCAGGTTCTATCGGCCCTGCACAGCGCCGATTCGCCCACCCCTTGACATCGTTCCGGCCACCTCCTTACCATGCGCTTTGTTTCGAGAAGGCACTAACCCGGACAGCAGAATTGGCATCGACGGCATCGATTGAATCGGCTATGAGCCTGCGGAGGCCGCAGGCGGGTCTATATAGGAAATCTCGGGTCAAATGCCAATCAACGATAGTCATTATTTCAATCGCGTGCTGCGGCCTATACTTCCGCACCCGCCAACACTGATTGCAGTTGGTTGACCTGTGATCCAAAAGGGCCTATGCGCCTTCCAAACAAACTTCGAATTCTGGCCGCTCGCTTCGGCACGTCGCGTCCGCAGGCCGTGTCAACAATGGATTCCGGGCGGTCTAGGAGTCGAGCGTTCGCTAGGCTGGCACGCGGTTTATGGCCGTGGATCTTCAGTGCGCTGATCATATCCATCGCTATCTTGGCGGTCTATAGCGTCCCCCGCTCCGCCTCAACCCCTGGGGGCACGGCTAGACTGTTCGGACTCCTAGATGAGTGGCACTACTATGTGCCGATGGCCCTGTTTATGGACGAAGCCATACAGAACGGCGAGTTCCCGCTATGGAATCCCCTCACCTACTGTGGCATGCCATTTGCGGCCAATCCGCAGTCATACGCCTTCTATCCCCCCAATCTCATACGAAGCCTCTTGACCTTCAACCCATCGCCCATGAACACCCATATCGGTCTCCTGATCGTTCTTGGGTTGCACATTCTGTTGGGCGGGGTTTCCACGTTCTTTTTCGCGCGCGAACATAGGCTTGGCTTCGGCGCGTCGCTGTCGGCGGCTCTTGTGTTCATCTTCAGCGCCACGTTTGTACGCCGGGTCATGGCCATGCATCTTATCACCACCATTGTCTGGCTGCCGCTGATTCTCCTGCTCTTGCGCCGTGCTTTCATTGCGCAACGCTTTAGCTCGCGAATGTTGTATGCGGTCGCGGCAGGAACGGCTTTCGGCATGGCCGTACTCGCGGGATTTCCCCAGGTGGTCTTGTATATGGCGTTTGCCATTATCGGCTATGGCGCCGTGTACCGCGTTCTGCATATCGGGTGGCGGGATTTCAGACTCAAGAAAGGGCTGGTCCAGCTTGTTGCGAAGGATACCACGGTTGGGGTGACCGTGTTTGTCATCGGTGCGCTCCTCGCGGCGGCCATGCTGATTCCCGGCCTCGAGGTGGCGTCGTTCAGTGAGCGCAGCCACCTGTCCAATGCTATTCCCGACCGCACGCACGCACCGTCCCGTCTGCTTAACCTGTTTGTGAGCTACATTGGCTCAGGAAGCCACCATGCGAACTACCGCTTGGCGGGGCTTGGGGCGATCATGCTGGCTTTAGCGGCATTTGCGCATCCCAGGCGGCGCGATGTAATCGTGTTTACATGCATGTTCTTGATCATGCTGGATTTGGCGCTCGGTCCGCCGCTGCCCTTCTCGAGGCTGCTGTTGAGTGTGGCGCCGTTCAAACTCAAAGACCTCACCCGGGCCTTCTTGGCCGTGGGCTTTCCACTGGCGATGTTGGTGGGCTTTGGCGTGGATGCCGTGGCCATGCGATGGCAGGCACGCGACGCAAGCCCACTGCACACGGCCTTCTTCGTGATGTTGGGCGTCTTCACATTGAAGACGTTGCATTCGACCGTCGAGGCCACCACCATCTTCTCGCCTTCGAACCTCGTCCTCGCGTTTCCCTGCGCCATCTTGGTCATCATTGCCTTGGCAGGCGGTCCCTTCCGGCGCGACGCCTTCGCAAGATTGCGCACCATGCTTTCGCGGCTGATTCCATTGCGAACCGGAAGTGCTTACGTCATCGTCTCGATGGTGCTGGCCGCACTGGTATTTGGCGAGATCTACGTGTGGGCCAATCCGTATGTGGGCTATCTGCGCGGGCGATTGGGATACAGGGGATCTACCGCGCCGCTTTACGAGCACTCTTCGCTGTGGAGCAGCAATTACCGCGGGGCCGACAGGCATCCCAACAAGTTCATCCTGTCCATGAGACCTTCAATAAATGGCTACGATCCCCTGTACATTGAACGCGTCCACCGAGTCCTGAAATCGCCACACAACACGGAAATGTCGCTCAGGCCGCCCGCGGTGCTTGCTGAGAATCACCGTGGCAATCTCTTTTTGAAGCGATCCTTCTGGCTTGCACGACAGTATGTCGCGGGCCCCCTGCCAGGAGCGAATTCACTCTTCCCGGCGGCAACCACCGTATTCCTGCAGAACGTGCCGGGTGAATTGCCGGTACCAGAAGTTGCGTCTGCTGAGGTAATAGGGAAAAGCATTTCCGGCACGCCAATCCGGCAAACACTGGCAGATGAATCCAGTATTGAGCGATGGGTCTCCAGGAGAGCGGGCAGCAAGGGCGGACTCTATCTGTCAATCCCCACCTTCGAGACACAACCCTTGCACGGCGTACTGGCGGTTCGTTTTGAGAGTAACGCCCGCGTTACCATTGAGTCCTTCTTTCGTGAAAAGACTTCTAGAGTGCCTGTGAGCGGAAAAACGTATCGCGTTAGGCCGACGCGAGACGGCGATGGTGTGCTCGAGTTTCCGCTGCCCGATTTTCGAGAGATGCGGATATCCTTGAGCGTGAAACCGACTCCGTCTGACGCAGCATTCCGGTTCAAGGAAGCGTATGTGCTCTACGACTCGAACGACGAAGACGCTCGAATCAGTATTCTGCGACGCCGTCCCAACACGGTGGACGTGCAGCTTAGCGATCTGCCTGAGCATAGGATCCTGACGTTCCTCGATAGCAGCTTTCCCGGTTGGAAGGCATTCGTGGATAACGAGGAAGTGCCCATTCTTCTGGCCAACGATGCCTTCAAAGCCATTGTCGTGCCACCTGGCACGCACCGGGTCCGGTTTGCTTTCGGGTCGAGGCCGGTATATACGGGGATTCTCGTTTCCACGGTGACGCTGCTGGCCATCTGTCTGCTGTTTGGGTGGGCGTGGAGACGCCACTCACCATCCAGTTCCCACGCGTCCTGTGAACAACCAGAAGACGATACCGCACGCGTCGGCGATCCTGTCGCGCCCTCATTCTGACAAGCGCCCTGCCGTGCGCGATTCATCGAGAGTTGGCTATCCGGCGGCCCGTTGTTCCGGTTGCCGGGCTTGCGCGTTAGAGGCCTTTTCAGCTATCTGCTCGGTCTCCCTTGGAGGGCAGCCCCCCCGGGTGGCCACGTCCACAGCGCGTTGCCACGCGGAGGCGAAGCAGAACCCGTCCCCCTGAGAATTGATTTTTGCCCTATTGGTTGCCTACCATGGAGTTTCTGCGGAATACAGGTTCTCCAACAAGCCATCTCGTACGATCTCCGTGCAGAGTTGGAGTATTTCAAATGGCTCATTGTGGCTGCTCACTTTGTGGAAGAGGATACCCGCATGGGTAATGGACAAAGCCGGATGGCCGGAGTCTTTCACGCCATTTTATCAAACTTTCCGTATGTGGCCCTCTTGGCAGGCACCGTGTTGTGGTGTGTGGAGAAGGGGCCTATCTCGTGGCACCTATCGCATAAGTATGCCTGCATTCTGTCGATCGTAGCGGTTGCGATCACCGTAGGATTCAGCATGTTGCGCCGCTGTAACCCGGAACTGGCTTGGCCCTGGCATTGGCGGAAAATGTCGCCCAAAGGCATTTCGTCGAAGATCCTCTTTGCCGTTCTAATCTGCACGTCCATTTTCGGGGTCTTCAACTACTACAAATTCGACAAGAAAGTGTTGACGACGGTCCGAGATTATATGGACGTTATCTACTACTACACCAACTCGAAGTACTTCGACGAGTTGGGCCACTTCGACCTCTACCCGGCGATCTTGCTGGCCGATCAGGAAGGCCCCAACCGCTTGAAGCGCATTAGATCCTTTCGCGATCTGCGCACCTACAAGCACGTGCGGCGCACAAGCGGACTGACACCGAAACGCATCAAGGAAATCAAGGACAACTTCTCCCCTGAACAGTGGCAGGCGTTTCAACATGACGTCAATTTCCTGACACAACACTATCGCAACTGGAAATACGTCATGGCGGATCGCGGTTACAATCCGCCAGCAACCTGGACCGTGGTTGGCGGCACGTTGAGCAGCGCCACGCCTATCGAGAAGATGAAGTATATAACGATGGTCGATTTTGTGCTCATGGCGATCATGTTTGTCGTGATTGCCAGGGCCTATGGCATGTCCGTGATGCTGTTTGCCTTGCTATGGTACTCGCTTACGTTCAGTGGGCGGTGGCCGATCCTGGGGGAGGCGCTACTGCGCTTCGACTGGGTGGCCACTTCGATCATGGGCATCTGCATGCTCAAGATGAAACGCCACGCCATGGCCGGCGGGCTGATGACCTATGCGGCACTCAGCCGCGTGTTTCCAGCCATCTTCGTGTTCCCCTATTTCGTGCTCATGGCCCGCGATTGGATCCGCGACCGCAAACTCGCCACTGAGCACATCCGTTTTCTTGTCGGGTGTACGGTGGTTTTCACGGTTCTGTGCGGGGCCACGTATGTACGTCTTGGCCCCAAGGCTTTTGTTGAGACTGTGGAGAACCTCTCCGTCCATGCCAAGTCCTACAGTTCCCATCGCGTTGGACTTGGGGATGCGCTGGTCTATCGTGGCGAACAAGATAAAGCCGACCTCGCCAAGAGTGGTGGCATAGCTGGGAAGAAAGCCCAGGTCAACGCAATGAAGCCGCTCCTTTACGCGGCGGGGTGCGCCACATTGGCGCTCATCATTATCTATGTGTTTCGTACGCGCCACGCCGCCTTCAATCTAATCATGCTATCGACGATTCCCCTGTTCTGCATGACCAACGCACAAACCAATTACTACAACCTTCGGTTGATGCTCATCATCGCCCACGCGTCGGATTTGAAGCGATGGCGGAACAAGGTGGGATTGATCCTACTCTTCCTAGTCGAGACGGCCACCCAGTTCGCCATGTACAAAGGATACATGCGCTATCTCGTAACCACGGTGATGTCCTACGGAATGCTGGTCTATTTTGTGGTGCTCATCGGTTTCATGATTGCTGAGATCATCAAGCCGGACCTGGAAACAGATGAGCCTGATACGGACGATAAAGTGCCGCGCGGCGAGCCTGAATCTGAACCCGAACCGGCGTAGGCGTGAATAGCCGTCTATAGATATCCGAGCGCTTCGAGATCCTGCTCTTCTTTGGGCGTCAGTTTCCGATCGGGGATCGTTGTATCCAGATCCGTCTTCACCCCCGTTTCCCGCACATTCAGAAACACGTCCATTTTCCGTACAAGTTTCGATGCGACTTCCGGACGGTCAGCGACCCGATTGATCAACTCCCCGGGATCTTCGACAAGGTGGTAGAGTTCCGTGATGCCCTTGGTGCTGTGGATGTACTTGTAGGGCCATTGGACCAAGGCTGTCCGTTTCCGATCGAATCGTTTGGCGTACGGCTTGGAATTGAACTCGCGTTTACGATCGCCCATCAGGTGGTTCTCGCATAGCAGGGCGGCGCCCCCGGGCGCATGGGGGAACTGTGCGGCATGGCGTTCGGCCATGGCCTCTGGCAAGGCCTGCAAAATCATGCGGGGAAGATGCACCAGCGAAATGGGTGAATCGACAACCTTCTTCTGCTGCTGTCCGGGATACTTGATGAGCAGCGGCACGCGGATCTCGGGTGCATACACATCCAGGCAGTGTTCGGCGAGCCGGTGTTCGCCGAAGCTCTCACCATGGTCTGAGGTAATGATGATCACGGTGTTGTCCCAAAGCCCCAATGCTGTCAGCTTTGCCAGTAACACGCCGACCGCCGCATCGATGTGGGCGATCGCCGTATCGTACTGATCAATGACACGGCGAACCAAATCGGAGGAAATGGGGCGATCCGTTGCCAGGACGAGATTTATCAGTTTCTTGATAAGGTATTTATCCTGCGACACGGGCTCATCGATCAAGCCCGGAATGGGCGTAGTGTTATACGGACGATGCGCATCAATGTAATTGATGAAGAGGAAAAAGGGAGATCGGGCATTCGAGGTCAGCCAATTATCTATCTGTTCATTGGTCTTGGGCGCATACATCCGCTCGATGAGGCGGGTATCAAACCCTTGAAGCACCTGGCGTCCTTTGAAATTCGTGTTCGCACTGAT
This sequence comes from Nitrospiraceae bacterium, assembly GCA_011682535.1. Lineage (GTDB taxonomy): Bacteria > Hydrogenedentota > Hydrogenedentia > Hydrogenedentales > SLHB01 > JAACEL01. Next base: position 21,994 of record JAACEL010000007.1, read on the forward strand.
CGCTCCGGTTGCATACCCTTCCTGAGACAATAACTCGGCCAGGGTAACATGCTTTTCAGACAGGGGGCGTACTTTGGCGATAGGCCGCCCGGTTTCGGACAGTTGCCTGAAGGCATGCGCGCCGTGCTCAAATGAATAGCGTCCCGTAAACATCGACGCATGTGTAGGAATAGTCCAGGGCGACGTCGCAAAGGTACGAAGGTACTGTGTGGCCCGTGATGCGAAGCGGTCGATACACGGTGTTGCGGGCCGTTGTGCCCCATAGCATCCCACATGGTCGGCACGGACCGTGTCGAGGACGATCAATACGATGTTGGGCGCAAGGCCGCTATGCCGAACGCCACACCCCCATTGGGAACCCGCGACGAAAGGCATACCGGCCAATGCGAGGTTACGCATGAATTTACGGCGGGTCAACATCTGTTCTTGACAGTCCTTTCATGCTGCATATTCTGCGTGTTCCGGCGATGGCGCTCACGTAGTCCCAAGGTTTCGGGCCACTTGTCGGAGCGTGCAACAATGCGCCCTACACCCTCCCCACCCCTGGCAGGTTGAACGTGGTGGTGTGGGGCCACACTTCCTGCTCGCGGCTGGGGGCGAGGAAACAGGTATGGCCTCGCTCCTCGTGTGGGGGTTTGTGCCAACAGACTACGCCCCGTTTGAGGAAATCTTGGCCGAGGCAGCACAGGGTGGCGGGCACTTTCTTCCCGAGACAGAGATGGAACTGGGGAATCTTCAAACCCCAGTCGATATAAGGGCTTGCAACTGCGACGCGCAGACGCGACAAGACCAGGCCGCGGAAGATCGCGGGCCGCTGGCTGGCGCTGGGCAGGTAGCGCGTGGCGTCAACGTATGGGGGAAGTGCCCGGCCTGGACCCAAGGGGCTGCGTATGGCGCGGTGACGAACAAGCTCCTCCCATCCGCGCCATACGGCGCGGCCGACGAATGAGAAGGGCAGGTCGGGACGCACCTCGAAGAATACCTTCGGGATGGGCGTGAAGGCACGCAGGTTGCGCGGAGTGACGGGCCGGTTCTGATAGTCGACCAGGTATAGGTCGAACACGAGCCGCCTGACGCCTTGAACGCCGTCCAGAGTAAACAGGCCGTTGCCCTCGATAAACGCAGGCCCGTATTCGCCGGACTGAGGCGCGGATCGTCCAAACCGCAGACTCATCAGGCGCTCTCCTCTCCGGGAATTTCGATCACATCGGGGAAATCGGGCCAGTTGGGATGGGTATCCATCTTGTCGTTGTAGCGCACGAGCGCTTCGAGGCGATTGGTTCCGTGGGCGACCACGCGCTTGCCCACGAGAACGATGAACTCGCCCGGGTATTTGTCTTCCCACTTCGCGTAGTTGCGGGCCATCAGTTCCTCGACCTCTTCCTTGCGCTTGAGGTCGGCCATCTGATCGAGGAAGATCTGCTCGATCCGGGTACCCAGATCGGCGGGATCGCATTTGCGCTTGCAGATGAAGTCGCTGGCGCCGAACTGGATCGATTTGATGATGTTCGAGTCGCTGTCATACTCGGAGAAGACGATGATGGGATCGCCGGGGAAGCGGATCGTGCGATCCAGGATCACGCGGAGCCCGCAGACGGGAAACCTCCCTTTGACCAGTTCAAGATCGACGACGACCAGATCGAACCGTCTCTCGTGAAAGCCCTTTTTCAGGTACTCCGATGGCCCAGAAGCCACGGCCACGGTAAAGTCGAACCGCGTCGAATCGAGCAGGCTGGCCTCGATGGCGGCGGACGCGTCTACATCATCCTCAACAACCAGAATGGATTTCTTCTCGGGCATCCTCACCCTCCTTTTTCAATCACCGGCAGGTAAATCATAAAGCACGCGCCTTGGCCGTAGCGCCCCTCCTCCGTCATCTCACCGCCCAACCGCCTCACGTGCCGCCGCGCTATCGACAATCCAAGCCCCGTTCCTTGCGGATGGTACGTCCGGAACGGATGAAAGATCGTCTCCTTGTTGCGGCTCGGCACGCCTCGCCCGTTGTCGCGACAGGCGATCCGGACGAATCTCTTGGAAGCCGCCTGAAGAACGGCAGGCGGTTCGGCCAGCGCGGCGCCTAATTCCAAGCGCACGCCGGGTTTGCCATGTTTTATGCTATTTTCCGCGAGTATTTCAAGCACCTCGAAAAACGCACGCCGGCTGACGTCGACCGACACGCGCGGTGCACGCCCCACGAGCCGAACCGCACCCACGCCGGGAAACTGGTCGGAGATGTTGGCGCGCCCTTCTTTCAATAGGTCCCACACGCTCACTACCTCCGTGTCCTCGAAAGGATTGTCGGCCGCGTACTGTTTGAAGTCGTCGAGGATATGGAAGGCCCGGTCGAGACTGATCCGGGCCTTGCGCAGGAAATCTTCCACTTGGGGCGTCTCGTCCGTACAACGCCGTTCGGCGAGTTTGATGAACGACCGCGCCGCCCCGACTTTCGCGGCCAACTGGTGCGCCGCCATGGCCGACGAGGTCTTCCACGCCTCTTCCACAGCCCGCTCGGCGTCCTCCTCAGAGCGCCGCGCTTCGTCCAGGGCGGCGGCGGCGCCTGCCACGGCGATGCGCAGCAACTCCCACGCGGCGGGCCGCAGGTCGGTGGGCATCGAGATGGACAGCTTGCCGATACACCGTTGCCCGACGCACAGCGGGGCCTCGATCCACGGCGCGCTCCCTTTCTCCAGGTTCCGCTTGGATTGCGCCTCTCTCACCTGGAACCGGGGCAGTCCGTTGGCGGGCGGCGCCTCGACGATCCTGTTCGCCCGAATGCCCTTGCGTTCTTCGTAGGTCGTCAGATCCTTGGTCACCTCGATGGCGTGCCACGGCTGCGGATCCTTGCCGCCCCGGGCATAGCGCACCCCCCCGTCCCGGAACAGGTTCCGGTGGCCCTGATTGCGCATGCCGAACTGCTCGAAGCTCTCGATCCACTCCTCGTCCTGCGTCTTTTGGACCAGGTAGATGCGCCCCCACTGGAATCCCTCGCGCTCGAAGAACCCCAGTATGCGCCGTGCCGTTTCGCGCGTCCCTTGCTCTGTCAGCCAGTCCTGAAACGCGCGCACCACGCTATACAGGCCCGACAGATCGTGGATGCGCTCCACGTACCCGATCCGGCCGTTGGCCTCGAACGGAGGCTCCAGCGCCGCCCGGAAGTCGTCGATCGGCGCCATCAGCCAGTCGTGCGCGCGGGTTTCTTCGCCGGGGAGAATGTGGTAGCGATGGACGGGCCGGTTCCCGCGCGCCACGTCGCGGATCAGGCATTCCTCCTCGCTTGACTCGGCTTCGGAACGCCGCAAGCATCGGTGGTGAAGCGGGCGCGCCTGCCATCCAGGACGCCATTCGCCGTCATCGGCGGCGGCCTGATTGAGGAACAGGATCTGCCGTTGCGCGTCGACGATGCGAATCTTGTCCGTCAACACGGACACCGACTGCTGGAGCAGCATGAGCCGTTTGGCTTGGTGAAACACGGCGGCGATCTGGCTGGCCAGCGTGCGGAACAGGTCGCATTCGGCGCTCGACGGCACTTCACGGTCCTGGCGCTCGAGGTGGATTGTTCCGATCACTTCATCGCCGATTCTCATCGGCACCACGGCGATGGCCTTCATCCCCATCTCCGCCGCCCTGCGCCAGTTCGTCGCCGGGTTAACCTGGCCGGATGAAGAAGCATCACGGACAACGCAGATCTCGCCTTTGCGAACCACCCAAGGCTGAACGTCGCATTGCTCGATCGGGGCGCCGTCGTTGAGGGCGTAGTTGGTCTTGTAGTGGAATTCCGCGGCCCGCCGGTGGTGGGCCTGGGCCACGGCCTCGATCCGTTCCCGAAGCGGGTCGACCAGGCAGATCAGCACGCGGAAGTAGCCCGCCTCCTGGATCAACGCTTCCGCGGCCCCGCGTACGACGTCGCCCATATCGAGAGGGTCGTTGGCCAGCAGCCGGTTGACCTTGGCCATGATCTCGTAGTGCTTGGCATAGAGCAGCCCGATTTTCTGGCGGAACTCGATCTTGCAGGCCGTGTCATAGGCATGCCAGAAATGACCAAGCACGCGGCTGACTTTTTTCTGCTCAGCGGAGTCGATGTCGCGGCCGAACCCTCTGCGTTCCAACGACAACACCGGCCGGGATTCGGGGGTCCACGACAACTGAATCTGCGGATCCGAGTAGACGCTGGTGCGCAGGTTGTCCAGCCAGTCCCGCCGCTTGGCGCCATCATCACGCGGAATCGCAACGGACGGCCTTCCCGGTTCCGGTACAAACAGCCGGCCTTGACCGAACGAACTCACCCGCACGAGATCCTTGGGGTTCGGAGGCTCGTCGCAAGGGGGGCTACCGGGCGCGTGGTACAGCCCGCCCGCGTCAAAACCCAGCAAGTACTTCGCCCCCAGGTAGAACTGCTCACAGACCGCTTCGGGTCCGTCGTCCACGAAGGCGGCGAAGCTGTTGCGCCACCGCGACAGGACGGAACGCAGGCGGAACGTCGCATGACCCGACACCGGACGGAACCGTTGCGCCGCGGGCAGTCTGCGATAGCAGGCCCACGCCTTGTCCCATTGACGTTGCCAGGCGTACACGTCGGCCACATGGCGTCCGTTCACCGAGCGCTTGAGAAACCGATGCCATATCGGAGAAAAGACCACGGCCATGCCGTCACGTTCCCGGCGCAGTAGTCCCGAGACTTCCAGTTGATGCGGCTGTGCGCCCGGCAGCGGGGCTTTGCCCTCTCGCAAAACCTGCATCAGCAGTTCGAACGACTCAGGCATGTGCTCGACCTCGCGCAGCGCCATGCGGCAGAAGAAGTCATTCTGCATCGACGATTCGACAAAGCTCTTGACGCAGGTCCGGGTCTGTTGCAGATTCCAGCGTCCGCCCAGTTCGAAATGTTGGAGCGTGTAGGGGTGGCGCGCGGCGGTCACGACGATTTCCTGAATGAGGTGGATGCACCCGCCCGTCTGCTCGTAGAGATAGTCGAAGGCCTTGGGCGTGATCTCGCGATCCAGATCGATCTGCTCCGGGGGCACGTCCGGGTCGGCCGTTAACTCGCCCCGCTGGCGCATGCGGCGGCAGCAGTAAAAGCGGGCCGCGTAATCCCTGTCCGTCCCGCGAAGCACGAACTGTTCGGCATGTCGATAGGGCGACAACTGGCCATAGGTGAGGGGAATGAAGTCCGCACTGCCCGTCACCACCACCGCCAGCCGCTCTTGAAACGAACCCGCCTTGCACTGGTGAAAAGCATTGAGCAATTCGCGGGCAATGGGGACCGGAAAGCCGAGGATGTCTTGCACGAACAGCCATAACGGACGCAGGCGGTTTCGAAGCAACCGCTCAAACAGGCGATCGAGCTTGCCCGACAGGGGCGTGGCGGCTCCTCCGAGCGAACGCGCCTCCACCCCAAGACGCTGGGCCAGCGTGCGCACGAAGCGCTCCTCGCCCATGGTCCGAAAGTCGTCCCACATCAGCCGCACCACCTGCGGCCGTACCGGTTCGGGCTGACGTAGACTCCGTTGGGCGAGTTCCTCGAGTACCAGGGCTTTGCCGCTATTGCGCGGCCCCAAGAGCGCCAGGTGACTGCCCGATTCGAGCCGTCCCAGCAGCAGGTCGAACAGGTCGCTCCCAATCTGGCTGTACGTCTGCTTGGCCATCTCCGCCCTCCGCTTCTACAACGCGTTGACGAACGTGTCGACGTTCGGATAGGTATCGGTCAGAATCTCGCGAAACACGGGGAACGTGAACGTATAGCCCCCTTTTTGGAACCGGAGAACGCACGCGTTGCGCAGGTTGGTCACCGCGCGGTGTATCTCGTCGAGCTTCTGCGGCCGCCCAGCTTGGGCGCACGCTTCCAGAAAGCGCCCCTCAGCCCAAGGGTCCGTGGTTTGGGCCTGCGCGTAGAGATAGGCGCACAGACGCTCGCTCGCCACGGGAACGCCGTTGTCCAAGGTATTCTCCAGAAAATGTCCCACGAGAAACTTCGTCAGTTCGTAACTCACCCCGATATCTTCCACATCGCCCAGATTGAGGCCGGCAGCGCTACGCTCCGAGGCAAGTTGATAGAGTTGCTCGCCATAGAACTGCACGAGAAACGGATAGCCTTCCGTAGCCTGCCAGATCCGGTCACACACCACGTCTTCGTTCTCGATGGGGATGCCGATGCTTTGGAACGGCTCGGCGATCAGCGAAAACGTCTCGCCACGCGTGAGCGACTTCAACGTCAACGGCTCCAGCGATCCGTGGAACGGACTGTCCCCCAGCGCCAGCCGCGTCATCGAGCGATACCCCGCAAACACCACCCGGATCCACCGGGCACTCGCCGCCTCGGCCAACACTCGGAAAAACGGCCAGTCGTTGGCCTCGTCGATGTCGACCACCCGGTCCAATTCGTCGAAAAACAGCAACAACGGCTTCGAGCCGCGTGCACTGCGGCGCTCGAACATGTACGAGACGTTCCGGATTCCCTTCTCGATGCGCAGCTCGCGTTTCGGGTCCACCTCGTGGGCAATGCGGTCGAAACAGTCCCAGTGCGTGCCCCACGTCAGACACGTGAAGCAGCGCACACGTCCGCGGTACTCGGGATGGATGCGCAGCACGTTCGTGGCCTTCTTCAGCAACGAGGTCTTTCCCACCCGGCGCGCGCCGTTGACGACGAAGTGCGTGTCCAACTGACTGGTCAGACGCTCCACCTCGTGTGCGCGGCCCTTGAACATGGCCCCGCGCGCCTCTTCCGTCGTGTTGAACGGGCAGACCTGCTGCAGGTTCACCTGGCGCCGGATGACCTCGAACAACACAGAGGACGGCACCTGCGCTGAAAACAGGCGTTCCAGATCGGCGCCGCAGATGAACACCGGGTGCAGGGAGGGCGGCACGAAAGGGTTGGGGGTCTCCAGATCCCACGACAACACGATATACAGGCAGAACCCAAGCGATTCGACGGTGCTCTTGTACTGCGCGAGCAAGTTGGCCTGTTCGTGGGCTTCCTCGTCGTTTTCCGGGGGATGCGCCACCATCACCACGTTCAGGTCCATCTCCTTGAAGCCACCGAGGTGGCTCAGGTCCAGCAAGAACAGCGCCGCACGATGCACGCTCGCGTCCGCGATCTGTTCCGCCTCGAACAGATCGGCAATCGCGCTCATCAACCGGCCGGCCGCGCCGCACGTGTCGGGCTTCTCCTCCCCGCACGCCGCGCGCCACAATCGCTGAAAATCGGGCATTCCTTTCTTCTCCGCTTCAACTCAGGGCACCCCCCTACCGCCGAAGTGTATTCATGCGGCCCGTCCGATGCAAACCCACACGCATCAACACCGGCCTGCGCGCCGGATCAAAGGTGCGCCGCGCGCGTTGCGTATCCAGGCCCCCCGGCAACGCTTGGGGAATGACAAGAGCCCCGCAGGGGCGACAGCACATAAGCCGTGGGTGAGCGGAGCGAGCCCACGGCTACAGCCTGTCGCCCCTACCGGGGCTGCAAACGCCTTGCCGAGGATGGCCGGATAAGTTCTGGGCTCAGCGCGAATACGGTTCCCTGGGAAGCGGACGTCAAACTGGGGATCATTCAACTCTGATGCAAGCGAACTCGACCTCCTTCCCCGTCTCTGGCATACTGCAAACACATTCGGATGACCTGAATTACTGGAGAGTCCAAGATGAGCGAACGTACACAATGGACCCGCCGCGGTTTCATGAAGGCGGGTGCGGGCGCGGCGGCCTTGGTGGCCACGAGCGGCAAGGGGAATGGAATGAGCACGGATCGGAAAAAGGAAGCGCGCAGACCCAATATCCTACTGCTGATGGCGGACCAGTTCCGGGGCGATTGCCTGTCATCCGACGGGCACCCCGCCGTGCGCACCCCCAACCTCGACCGCATCGGGGAGGAAGGCGTCCGGTTCCGGTGCGGCTACTCGACCACGCCTACCTGCACGCCCGCGCGGGCGGGTCTCCTGACGGGACTCGGCCCTTGGCGGCACGGGATGCTGGGCTACGCGCGCGTCGCGCCCGAATACCCGCTCGAAATGCCCCGCGCGTTGCGTGAGGCGGGTTATTACACCATGGGCATCGGCAAGATGCATTGGCATCCCCAACGCAATCTGCACGGATTCCATGATGTCCTGCTCGACGAGTCGGGCCGGGAAGAATCCTACGACTTCAAGAGCGACTACCGCTGCTGGTTCGCGTCGCAGGCGCCCAATCTCGACCCCGATGTGACGGGCATTGGGTGGAACGAGTTCCAGGCCAAACCGTACGCGCTGCCCGAAGAACTGCACCCGACGCACTGGACCGGCGAAACCGCCGTCCGCTTTCTCAGCACCTACGAACGGGAGGAGCCGTTCTTCCTCAAGGTCTCGTTCGCCCGGCCGCACAGTCCCTACGACGCCCCGCAGCGCTTCTTCGACCAGTACACCGACGCCGACATCCCCGCTCCGTCCATCGGCGACTGGGCCGGGCGGTACACTGAACGTAGCGGCGACGACCCCAACATCTGGCACGGCGACCTCGGCCCCGAGCAGGCCCGCTGGTCCCGGCAGGGATACTACGGCTCCATTTCCTTCATCGACGAGCAGGTCGGCCGCATTCTGGACGCGTTGGAACAGCGCGGCTTGATCGACGATACGCTGATTATCTTCACCGCCGACCACGGCGACATGACCGGCGACCACCACATGTGGAGAAAGTCGTACGCCTACGAGGCCTCCGCCCGAATCCCATTCCTCATGCGCTGGCATGAAGGCGCCACGTCCGAACAGCGGGGCCAGGTCTCCGAAGCTCCCGTCGAACTGCGCGACATCCTCCCCACGTTCCTCGACGCGGCCGGAGGAGCAGGCGCGGAGCAATGCGAAGGACGGACGCTCCTCGACCTCTTCCGTGGGAAGGCCGGCGAATGGCGTCCCTGGATCGACCTCGAGCACGACGTGTGCTACAGCCCCAAGAATCATTGGAACGCGCTCACCGACGGCAAGGTCAAATACATCTTCCATACGTACGACGGCGAAGAGCAGCTATTCGACCTGGAAAACGACCCGGGGGAGTGCACGGACCTCGCGCGCGACCCGGCGCATGCCGACACGCTCCACACATGGCGCAAATGCCTTGTGGAACATCTCGCCGAGCGTGGCGAGGCCTACGTCAAAGACGGTCAACTCGCCCTACGCCCCGAACGGATGCTCTACTCGCCCCACTATCCCAAGGTCGAGACGCCCAAGAAGAGACGCAGGGGTTAGCTACATCGTACGCGTGTCATTCCTTTGGCGCCGGGAGCCATTGCACGGCATCGGCGATCACGCTGCCGTCGGTATTTGCGTTTCCGATCTCGACGTAGCCATCGCCCCCCGCGGCCATACGAAACACGCCGACGCTCACGAAAGGCGCATGGTTGCCTGTGTACTTGCGCTGATTGAGCGTCACTTCCTTCACACCATCCGATGTGTGGATGCGGACGGGCGTGTTGGTGGCGCGGTTCGGGTGGGCCGAGTAAGAAACACGCACTTCGTACTGACCCGCCTTGGGCAACTCGGGCACGAACCGCACCCGCCGCTCGCCCTTTCCCGCGTCATGATCGTGGAGGTAGTCCATCCCCACGTAGGGCCCCACCGAGATCGAGGGCGTCCACGCTCCCACGACAACCGCCTTGTCGTTGTCGACGACGACTCCCTCCAGTTTCCGAATGTCGACATGCGGCGCCGCGGCGTCTTCGAGCGACAGCACCTGGCGCTGCTCGCGCAGTCGTGCGCGCAACGTCTCGACGTCTACCGCGTGCACCGGCACGTCACTCCCGATCGCAAGCGCGGCGGCAACACCGGCGGCCTGCCCCATGATCATGTACTGCGGCTCCATGCGGATCGACGAGTAGGCCACGTGCGAGGCCGATACGCAGCCCGTCACTAACAGGTTGGCGCATTCGGTGCGCTTGGGAACCAGGGCGCGGTAGGCGATCTCGTAGGGCTGCACCCCCACCTGCATGTCGCCCTCGTTGACGACGGCGGGCACGCCCTCGGGCCAACCTTCGACGTCCTCCGAGGGGATCCGTTGTACGTGATGCGAATCGGAGTTGTAGGAGCCCATCCCGATGGAGTCAGTCTTCGTGCGTTCCGTCTGCAGGTCTTTCTGACGCATCACGTACTCGCCCACCATCCGGCGCGCTTCGCGAATGTAGAGCTGGTGGGGCCAGTGGTCCGTATCGACAAACTCGTCCTTCGCAAGCCCCCACTCGTTCACTTCCTTCTGCAAGGCCTGCGGAACGCGGGGGGCATGGGCGAGGAAGTAGAAAAAGCCTTGTTGATACCGCCGGTGTTCGTCCCAGATCTCCGCACGCCGCGCGTAGTCCGCCTCCGGGTACTCCCAACTCCCCCCGATGTAGTCTGTCGAAATCGCACCATTATTGTTCGTATCCGTCTTGCCGTTAGGCATGGGAGACGGATTGCACAGTTCCCCAAGCGTCAATGCCGGCATCTTGGCCAAGTATCGCGCCAGCAGAACGTAGCGTTCTGGATCGTACCCCTCGGGCCGCGGCCACGGCACCCGGTTCTCCGTACGCTTGGTCATGCACAGCCGGAAGTTGTAGGCCTGTACTTTGCGGTCGCCCTCGCCGGGACGCCCCGGATCGCCGTCGTACACGAGCGGGAGCAACTTGCCGTCGTCGCCGTAGGGCGACACCGGGCAGGCGAATTGATGCTTGGGACTGTGCGCAATCCGGCCGGCCAGCGACTCGCCGTACACGTCCCGGCCTTCGCGCCCCCAGGTGTACGAGATGCCCGCGCGCGGCAAGAGGTCGCCCTCATACGATGCGTCGATGTAGATGCTTGCCGCGAAGGCCGTCCCGTTCTCCATGCGAATAGAGCGGATGCGCAACCCTTCCTTCTCGACGCCGTCGACGCGGTGCCCGAAGTAGACCTCCACCCCCGCCTCGTCCAACCACGCGCGAAAGATTTCCTCGGCGACATGCGGCTCGAAGAACCAGGACACGTCTTCGCCGTAGTGGTCGCCGGCGCGCTCGAAGAACTCCAGCGACATCCCGCCGATCACGCTCTTCTTGCCAAAGTCCGTACGCCCAAGGCCCCCCGAAACCATGCCGCCGACATGGCGGCCCGGTTCGAGGAGGGCGACTTGTAGGCCTTCGTTCGCCGCCGCGATGGCGCCCACGACGCCCCCGGCCGTGCCACCGTAGACGACGACGTCATACGTCCGCGGTTCCGCGGCCCCGGAAAAAACCGAAACCGACGCGAGCAACAAACTCAACGCCGCTGTACGCATCATTTCGAATCCCCGTTTTCCGTTTTCTCGTCCACCCAATCCCCCGCGCACGCGTCGAAAACCCGGCTCTTATCTTGGACCGCTTCCATCAACACCGAACGCACCGCGGCGCCCAGCGTGCGCACGTCGCTGTTGCCCTCGATGCACTCTTTGGGCGACCACTCCTTGACGCGCAGCTCTACCCGTGCCTCCTTGGCCTCCATCGCGGGCAACACCCCACTCACCACGCCCTGCTCCTCGTTGAACGTCAGCTTAGCAACGCAGTAATCGCCCATATACAGGCCGTTGCCTTCCGCCGCCGCGTATGTCGGCACATAGATGTCCACACTGAGCGTGTAGGTCTTGTCCGGCAACACCGGCAGCACCAGAAACGCTTCCGGCCCCGACCAACGCTTGGTACCCTCTCCATCGGGCCACTCGCCCGCGGCTTCCCCGGCGTGCCAACCTTCCAGATAGGGACTGTCGCCGTCGCTGCCCACGTCGATCCGATAGCGCGTGAGCGCCTCGCCGCTCCACTGCACCGGGCTGGTCTCGTTGAACGAGGCTTGCATGCGGGGTCCGGCGGCGTTGTCGATGCGCATACCGCCCCGCGCCTGGTTTCCGATGATGATAGCCGACACGGCGCGCTCGCCCACGGCAACGTGTTTCTCACCCGCCGCGAAGGTGTTGCCCTGTACGATCACACGTCCCGCATCGATCTGTATGGCCGCGGAGCCCTTGCCGGCCACGTCCCAAGCGGCAAAATTGCAACCTATCGCCGTGAGTTGGGCGCTCGGACTCTTCAACCAAAGCGCGTGGTCCAGCGGACCCCAGAAAGAGCAGTTGTTCAGGCTCACCTTCCCCTTGGATACGGTGTCGATTTCGATGCCCACCGAGTCCTCGCTCCCCCAACGCCCCACGAATTCGCCGTTGGTAATCAGCAGTCCCGGCGACTGGCATTGTTCGACCAGTACCGGACGCCGGCAGGAGTCCGCGCCGATGCCCACGAAGTTGCCATTGCACGCGCCGTTGTCCGTCTCGGAGAACTTGTAGCCCACGCCGTAGCCAAAACAGAACGTGTTCAACACGTATTGCCAGTCGGTTCGCGCGAACTCGAAGGCGACGCCGTTGGTGTTGATCCACTTGCAGTAGGGATCGTCCTGCTTGTAGGCAACGCCGAACGGCCAAAAGTGGCAGTTTTCCACACGCCCCACGTCGTAACAAGCGTCCACATAGAGTCCGCGGAAACTCGGATATCCGTACACGTTCCGAACGAGGAAGCGTCCCACGCCCTGGAAGTGGATCGCTTCGTAGGGATTGACGAAGCAGCAGTCCAGCACGGAGGGGTTGTCGATGTGCTCCGCCAGCACCGTCGGCGGGTACGCCACCGGCGGCACGTCGGTCTGCTTCCACTCGGGATACACGACAAGCAAACCGGCCACCGTGGCGTTGGACCCGGTCAAGCGCAGGAGGGGGTCGGCCGTCGCGTCGCCCCGGCCGCCGTAGGCCAGCAACACTGAACCGGCGAGTTGCGCCTTCGCCCCGACCGCGTTCGTCGGCGGGGCGCGGAACACGCCCTGCAGCGTGACCCCGGCCCCCACTTTCAGGCCGCCGTCGATGCGGAAGTGGCCCGTTGGCACAGATACCACGCCACCGCCGGCCGCCTCGGCCTTGTCCAGGGCCTGCTGAAAGGCCGCCGTGCAGTCGGCCTTTCCATCATTAAGCGCGCCTTCGTCCAGCACGTTCCACGCCGCACCCAACGCGACGGGGGCCAACACCAGCCACAAGCCCAGAGCACCGAGTACGCGCATCAATCGCCTCTCCTTCCGCATGCCGTGCCGCTACTTCGAGTCGCTCCCAACCTTCTCCGCTTTCTTGCCGTAGATCCGGATGTCGTCGTACAGGCCGACATCGTCGAACGAGCCCAGACCGATCGTGCCGGACGCGAAGGTCTTGTCCTCGGCTACCATGATGGGCTTGTCCATGTCGTCGAAAAAGACCTCGATGCGACCGGTGACCGTGTCGCGTGTCAGGCGGACGTCGTGCCAGCCCGTGGCCCAGTCCGTGCCCTTCGTGCGTTCCGTGGCGATCGACGTGCGCGGTTCGCCATTCACGATGAAGATTGAATTGGCGTGAGCGTCGGATTTCGTGGCGATGTGGACATAGTAGTAGTGGCTCGGATCTTGGTGCCCGAAGAACAGGCACAGGTCGCGGTGGCCATACTCCTTGCCCGTCTGTTTCATGCGCAGGTCCATCACAAAATCCGTTACCGAGAAATCCTGGATCAGCGAGATGCTGAGCGGCGAGCGCACAGGCGGCTTGTAGTCGCTGCTCTTGTGCAGGTTGTAGGCCATGTTGCCGGTGTCTTCCTGCCGGCGCACCGCCCATGCCTGCGCATCGGTGGGTTTCCAACGTGCCGCGCCGTCCTCGAACGACTCCTCGAAGATCAGCGGCAGACCATTGAGTTCTTTCGGCTTCGTGTCGCTTCCTTCGGCCCCCACGGCCACGCACGGCACTACGAACGTTCCCAACAACGCCGTCAGCGCAACCACGTTCAAGATTCCCCTTGACATAACCTTACCTCCTTGCTTACATCTGCGTCGCCCGTACTTCAACAGGCCCTGGTTGATTCTAGCCTACGAGCCTCGCCGACTCAATGACGCTCGTGTTCTCCGAATCCGGATAACTTCGCTGTGGCGCACGGAGCAAGCTCAGCCTCGCTACCAACTCCAGAACGGCCTTCACCTGCTTGGTGACAGCGTAGCTGAGCGGAATGCAGGCCCTGGGCGGTACTTCGGGCACGCCACAATACGCTACCCGGCGTCCGGGGATATTCGCGCTACGCAGTTGGAATATGAGGCAGGCATCCTGCCTGCCAACGCACAGGCTGAAAGCCTGCGTCACACTGCTTCGCGCTGGACAAACAGCCGGACGTCTTAGGGCTCGCGTTGGAAACAGTCGCCGCTACTCAAGTCGGCTCCAGCGAAGCTACTTCTTGCTGCACGCGTCCTTTCTTGAGCGATGACAAGCCCGACGCGGCGAGGATGCCCCCGCCGACGAACGTGCCGAAGATGGGAAACGGAACGCCCACGACGATTCCCGCGCAGACGCCTTTTAGCAAGCTCGCTCCCCAACTGCTCCGCCCCGCGTAACGCTGGCAGGCCGTAGTGGCGATGATGCCCGCAACGAAACCCAGGAGACACACCAGCGGAGTAGCCGCTCCGCCCGTCAGCACGTTACCCGAAAACAGAAGCCAGTCCAACCCAAGAATCGCCATCCCGGACGAGGGATGAAAGAAGGTGCGCTTCGGCAGAGGCGCGGACACATTCTGGTCGGTCGGCATCGGATTCTCCGTAGTCAGGCACAGCATCAAGTATCCCCCACTCTAACGAATCGACACACTGGCTACAAACCGATCCCGCGCAAAGGCGCTTCGCTCCTCCCTAGAGTGTCAATTGTGCTTGCACCCTCGTGTCATCTCGACCGCAGGGAGAGATCTCGTCCTGCCTCAACGCTCTGCCCCGTCACCAAGAAGGCCAATGGCCCGCGGCAGAACTGGGCGAACGCGCGTTGCGTGCCCAGCATTTGCGCAGCATGAATCCGGCTTGAGATCTCTCCCT
>JAACEL010000134.1 GCA_011682535.1 Nitrospiraceae bacterium
AGTAGCGCCACCGGGGAGAGAAGGGTTAGAACCGCTCCCAATGGATCACGTCGTCCAGCGATCGCTTCGGGGGGCTGGACGTGGCCTCGGCGTAGCCGATGGCGATCAGGCTGACCAATTTCTGTCCCTCGGGTGCGCCGACGGCCTGGAGCACGGCATCCGCATAGGGTTTCTTGTCGCCGGCCACCCAACACGAGCCCAGTCCGTACGCACGCGCTGCCAACAGGATGTTCTGCGTCGCCGCCGAACCGTCTTCGATATAGTAGGTGCCCTCCGCGCACAATAAGGCGATACAGACAGGGGCGTCGGCAATAAAGGGCCCGTTCGTCGCCAATTGCGCCAGCCGCGCGCGCACGCCGGCATCGGTGACAACGACGAACTCCCACGGCTGCTCGTTGCGTGCCGTCGCCGCCAGCCGTCCGCAATCGACCATGTCCTCGATCGTTGCACGTGCGACCGGCTCCGGCGTAAACCGGCGCACGCTACGCCGCGTCTTCAGGGTTTCGATAGCATCCATGGGCAGTCGATCCTCCTCGTGATTGGCCTCGCCAAGCGGCAGGCCATGACTGATCTGTAGCATAGCCCGCACCGAAGACACAAGGCCTGCCAGGGAACCCGAACGTCAGGTTGCATATTGTGGCGCGCGCGTCACGGGGAGGCTAACCGGCGATTCCGGAGCAAGAACCATCCGTATCCACCGCCAGTCTTCCTGACCACAATCTGGGCCGTTTGACTCTTCCCCGGCAGCTTCCTATACTGTAGCTTTGAGGTGGCCATCGTGAGTGCTGTTGAGGGACAGGTGCTTGTTCTGAACAAGTCGTGGGTGGCGGTGCATATCGCATCCGCACGGCGCGCTCTCATCCTGCTCTACCAGGATCTCGCGCGCGCGGTGCATCCCAACGACTATTCACTTTACGACTTCAACGACTGGTGCGAGTTGTCCCAAGCCGCAGACGAGGGTCGCTATGTACACACCGTAGACCTGCGCGTCCGCATTCCCGAAGTTATTATCCTGCGGGCATTTAGCGGCTTCATTCGCCACGAGGTCCGCTTTTCCCGCCGCAATATTTTCGAGCGCGACAAGAACACGTGCCAATATTGCGGCAAACACATGGCGCGTTCCGACGCCACCATCGACCACGTCATTCCACGCTCCCGCGGCGGCCACGACACCTGGGAGAATCTCGTCTTGGCGTGCGTCAAATGCAACGTCCACAAGAGCAATCGGACACCCAAAGAAGCCCACATGCCCCTGATTCGTAAGCCCGTCAAACCGGCGTGGCTCCCCCAACTCGGATCCCGTATGCCCGCCAACCAACTCGACAGTTGGCAGCGTTTCGTCGACACCGCTTACTGGGACGTCGAACTGCGAGAATAGCCCATGGGGCAGCCCCGATTCGCCGATGTGGCACTCCCCGTGCCCGTCGATCATCCGTTTACGTACGCCGTGCCCGAGGCCCTTGCCGACCACGTCATACTCGGAATGCGTGTCGTCGTACCCGTCCGTAAGCGCACCGAAACCGGCTATGTCGTCGGACTGCGCGACACGACCGATGTCCCCAACGTCCGCGCCATCATCGACGTACCCGACCCCGCCCCCGTCTTCTCCGCCCTGATGCTCAGGCTGTGCACCTGGCTGGCCGACTACTACTGCTGCTCGCTCGGCGAAGCGCTCCAATGCACCCTCCCCGCCGGACTCAAAACCCAGGCCATCGTGCGCTACACCCTGCTGCCCGACCAACTCGGCACAGGCCGGTACTCCGAGCGCCAGCGCAAAGTGGTCGCCGAGTTGTACAGCCGTGGCTCGCGCACGCAGAAACAGCTCGCGGCGACACTCGGCAGCGCCGGCCTCACCCAGTCGTTGCAGAGCCTCGTCGCTCGCGGCATCCTCCGCGCCGAGACCACCGGGCACGAACAGGGCGTCTCGATGCGCACCGAAACCTACGTGCGCCTGATCGAGGCCAACGTCCCCGATACCGAAGATCTCGCCAGGCTTCAACGCCGCGCGCCCAAGCAAGCGGCCGTTTATCTCGACCTGCTCCACGGCGAACCCGAACGTGCCGCCAGCGCCCTCTACGCCAAACACCAGGCCAACGCCGCCATCGTCAACGCACTCACCGCCAAGGCACTCGTCGAGCGCGTCGAGCGCGAGTTTCTGCGCACGCCCGAGTTCCGCGCCGACCCGAACTCACGCGTCAAGCTCGCCCTCAATCCCGAGCAACAACACGCCTACGAATCCATCGTCAATGCCGCGGCCGCGGATGCCTTCACCACGTTCCTACTCCGGGGCGTGACGGGCTCGGGCAAGACGGAAGTCTACCTGCAAGCCATCGAACACGTCCTCGAATTGGGACGCAACGCCATCCTGCTCGTGCCGGAGATCTCGCTCACGCCCCAGACCGTCGGCCGGCTCTTCGGCCGCTTTCAGGAGCGCATCGCCGTGTTGCACAGCGGTCTCGGACGCGGCGAGCGCTACGACGAATGGCGGCGCGCCCAACGCGGCGAGGTCCGCATCGTCGTCGGGGCCCGCTCGGCCGTATTCGCTCCGTTGCCCAATGTCGGCATCATCGTCGTCGACGAAGAGCACGACGGCTCCTACAAACAAAGCGACGCGCCCCGCTACCACGCGCGCGACGTCGCCATCATGCGCGCCAGCCTCGAAAAGGCCGTCTGCGTGCTCGGGTCCGCCACACCCTCCATCGAGTCCAACTTCAAGAGCGAGGCCGCCAAATTCACCCGGCTCGAACTGCCCAACCGCGCCACGCGCGGCACGTTGCCCGAAGTACGCCTCGTCGACATGCGCGTCGAGACCAAAGAAGTCGGCGGCGAAGTCGTCCTGTCGCGCCTCCTCGAAGCCGAGATCCGCGCACGCGTCGCCGCCAAGGAACAGGTCATCCTCCTGCTCAACCGCCGAGGCTTCGCACCGTTCGTTCTGTGCGCCAAGTGCGGCTGGGTTGCCCACTGCGAACACTGCAACGTCAGCCTCACCTACCACGCCAGCGGCGGCCACCTCTGTTGCCACTACTGCGGCACGCGAAGCGGCGTTCCCGAAGAATGCGGCGAGTGCGGATTCAGTCCGCTGCTCTTCCTCGGCACCGGCACGCAGAAAGCCGAGCAATTCCTCATGCGCGCTTTCGACGGCGCCCGCATCGAACGCATGGACGCCGACACCACCTCGGGCAAAGGTGGCCACGCCAAGATCCTCGGCCGGTTCGCCAACGGCGACATCGACATCCTCCTCGGCACCCAGATGATCGCCAAGGGACACGACTACCCCGGCGTCACGCTCGTGGGCGTCATCAACGCCGACACCGGCCTGAGCATCCCCGACTTCCGCGCCGCCGAACAGAGCTTCCAACTCCTCACCCAAGTCGCCGGACGCGCCGGGCGCGGCGACCGGCCCGGAACCGTCATCATCCAGACCTTCCGCCCCAACCACTACGCCGTCCAGGCGGCGTCTCACCACGACTACGCCGCCTTCTACGCACGCGAGATCGCCGAACGCCGCGCCGCCGCCTATCCCCCCTTCCGCCGCATGGCCAACCTCGCCATCGAAGCCGAAGACCCCCAACACGCCCAACGTGCCGCCGCCCTCCTCCACCGCATCGTCCGCGAACAGATCCAAGCCCACAACTTCCGCGGCGTCGAAGTCCTCGGCCCCTCCCCCGCCTCCGTCTACCGCGTCAAGAAGAAGTACCGCTGGAACCTGGGCCTCCTGTCCAAGAGCGCCAAACGCCTCAACATCCTCACCCGGGCCACCCGCGACGATCTCGCCCAACGCGCCGCCACCTCCAAGATACAACTCAAAGTCGACCTCGACCCCTACGGCGTCTTCTGATTTCTCTGTATCGCCAACGCTCAAAGGCGTCTCTTCCTATCGCGCAGGTTGACCCAAGCCGTGGCCACGCACACGACAAGGAAGATCAGTATGGTGACGGTGTCTACAAGCGTGCGGTTGAAGTCCCAGGGGGTGACGGCCTCGAGCAGGAACTCGATGTAGGAGTCGCTCATTTCGGTGTAGCCCAGGCGTTCACGCACGCGCCAATGCCATTCAGTGCAGAAACAGAAGCCGAAACCGTACCAGATGCCGAGGAAGAACCAGGAGAAGGCGGTCACCAGTACGGCCAGCAACTGGGCCTTGCGCGTCCTGCGCGCCATCCAGCCGAAAAGCACAAAGCCCATGAACGCCGTGTGAAAGGCAAAAAAGAATATGTCGAGCGCACGAAGCATGAGGTCTGCATACCGGCCGCACGGCCGGACCCGGTCTGGAGCCAAGGAACGTCGAGCCAGCATAGCACGGCGACGGATAGGCAAGAAAAGCCCGAACTCCGCCGTGGCGCGCCTCAATACGCAACCCGGCGTTCGGGAAAAAACGCGGCCTCTTCCAGCCGGCGATCATCGGCATTGGAAGAAGCCGCCATCCGCGGGGGCAGCGGATTATCGTTGCTACAACGTCGCGTTGACGATGTAGGCCATGTAGATGTTGACGGGGAAGGTCTCGCTGGGGAATCGCACGAAGGCGGCGTGGCCGTCCATGTAGAGCACGTTGGCGCCGCCGGGGACGTGGTTGAAGTCGGCGGAGTTAGCGCTGAGCTTGTCCCACATCACGGCGAGGGTCGACTGGGCCATGCTGGAAGCGGCGGGGTTGTTGATGTCGGTAATGAAGAAACGCTCGATCCCTTCACGCAAGCGGTACAGCGGAACCGATCCCATCGTGGGATGGGTGATCTGGTGGTCGCTAAAGGGGTCGTTGAACATGGGCTGGATCTCGATGATCACGTCGGGGATGCCGGCCTGGGTGGTGGTGTCGAAGTTGGGCCAGTTGCGCAGAATGCGGTTGTCCTCGGGCATGGCGAATCCGACGTACGTGTAGGAGGCGTCCGCCTCGAGGGGGAAGTTGCCGCAGCCGGTGGCCGGGTCGATGGCGATGTTTCCATCGGCGTCAAACCAACTGTAGGCGCCGCCCGGTTCGAGCATCTGGCCGCCCTGTGAATCCGACGGGCAGAGCAATACCTTCACGTCGGTCAGGTACTCGGGATAGATGCCGAGCGGGTCGGGCGCCCAGCAGTAGTTGCGATTGAGGATGTCGGCGCTGAAGTCGCACAGGCGTACCTTCGCGGGAAACAAGTCGGAGTTCTCACCGGAGTACATCTTGAAGATGACGCCCATTTGCTTAAGATTGTTCTGGCAGGAGGCGCGACGCGCGGCCTCGCGGGCGCGCGCCAGGGCGGGCAACAGGATAGCGGCCAGAATGCCGATGATGGCAATCACCACCAGCAGTTCAATCAGCGTAAACCCTTGGCGGGTGGCTGGACGGACACGAGTCATGCGATGGTCTCCTCTTTGACGCGGTCAGGTCTGGTCTGGGGTTTCGATATCGGCGGCCGCCGCCTGGTTGGCGACGTCGCGCGGCGTGACGGGGCGTCCCCCGGGGTCTTGAATAAGCGCATAGGCCTGGCTGGCGGGATCGCCTTCCAATTCGACCAGGCTGGCGCGGAAGGCGTCCGCGTCGAAGAATTCAGGCGGTTGCTGGTCGGAGTACGACAGCAGGACGTCGGTGGCCCCGCCGCTTTCCGGACTCCAGAATAGCACGCGGATCGGAAGCCGGCTCTCGCGCAACGCCCACACGCGGATCCAGTCGGGATTGTGGTCCGTGGTCATGTCGAACACGACGATGTCGTGCGAAATGCTGACGTTGGGGTTGGGCAGGGCGGCCCAGATGCGTTCTTCACCCGGCAGGGCGCGTAGGAACGACTCGAAGGAGAACGTTTCCGTCGTGCCGAGCGCGGCGGCGAACTGCTGCAACACGCTACGGATGCCATGGTGTTGGCCCGCCGTGCCGGCCGCGTCGGCGAAGGCGATGGTTTGGGTCATCTGCCCCTTCTCGCCAAAGGTCACTTCGTTCCCGGCGCGTAGGCGCAGCCTGCCACCGGCCTCCATCCACAACTCTTGTTGCAAGGGGGTTGCCAAGGCGTTCGCGCGGGAGTAGATGGTGGCCTTGAAGAAGGGCACGGAGTCGAAGGTCTGAACGACCTCGGCCCAGGTGGGCGACATGGCGGGGCCAAACAGGCGGCCCATCTCGATGAACAAGACGGCCGCGCATACGACGGCCAGCATGACCCGAAAGGCGAATCGGAGCGTGAACGTGCGCCGGGGGGCGGCCAAGTCGCGGCGGCCCAGACGGCGGCGGAACGCCGCCAGGTGTTGATGCAGGTTCTCCTGCACGTCTGGGGGCAGCTCTTTGCCGAGTACGTTCTTCACCATGTGATCCACCACGTCTTCCGTGTCGGTGTTCTCGTCCACTATGCATTCCCTCCATTGAGATGGGGCACAAGGGGCGCCAGGATTTTTCTCAAGCGTTCGCGTCCGCGCGCCACGTGTTTACGTGCCGTCGCATCGCCGCAACCGAGAACACCGGCGATGCGGGTGTAGGACTCGCCCTGGACCAACCGCAGCATGACGGCGGCGGACTGGTTGCGCGAGAGCTGGCCGATGGCGCCGAAAACGACCGATTCGCACTCGCGGCTCGCCAGTTCTTCGGCGGGGGTTCGGGGATGCGCGCCGTGGACCTGGCCTTTGCTCTCACGCCGCTCACGGCGCACGCGCCGGCGCAACGCGTCGCGGCCAGCGTTGAGACAGATTCGCAGAATAAGGGCTTGGGGATTGGGATGCGCGCCGATCTTGTCCCACCGGCGCCAGATCGCCGTAAGGGCCTGCTGGAACGCTTCTTCCGCATCATCGGCGTTCTGCGTGACGCGCCAGATGGAGCGCATCATCCGGTTTTCAATCGGGGCTATCAGCCGCTCGTACTCTCGATCCATCTGCGACAACGCGGGTTCCTCTGCCTAGGGCATACCGGCCTCTCATCCCAGTAAACGCCGCTGAGGAGCATTCTGTGGACACGGCATGGGATTTAGGAACCCCGTTAGAATAACTTGAACATTCGGATGCTTGCGAAGCCATTCATCGCATTTCTTGTGAACGCACTACTCATCCATTGCCGGTAAGCGCTAGCGAATTTCGGTCGCGATTCTCGACAGTGTGTCGAACTCCGGCCCGGAAGTGGGCACGTCGATGTGAAAGACTTCCGCGAGGACACGGGTCCAGCCGTGGATGAAGTAGACCCAGCCATCCTCGATTTGCAGATGCCTTGCCTGCTGCTGTGCGCGGGCCTGATCCAGAAAGAGCAAGTCGCCGCGATAGTTGAAGTCCCATGCAATGCCGTTCTCAGGGAAGACGGCGGTGTCGGTGAACGGCGAGCCGGGCGCGTCTTTTCCCAGGCCCGTGGCGTTGATAACTAACGATGCCGGCTTGAGCGTAGCCATGAGTGCGTCGTTGTCTCCCGCTTTGGGACAATGCCGGTATTCGACCGTTAGGCCCGGATTGATTGCGCGGTGTATCTCCTCCATTTCTTGAAGCCTGGGCAAGCTCCGGTTCGAGACGACGATGCGTGCGGGACGATTGCCGGGCGGGCAGTTTTCCATCAGGTAAGAAGTAAAAGCGACGGATGAACCGCCGGCCCCGATGCAGAAGACTTCCGCGCCGGTTTCCCGCCAATAGTCATCGGGCAAGAAAGCCTCAAGGCTGAGACCACTGGTGATAGGATCCTTGGCGTGCCCCCAGAGCCGGCCGTCCCGTTTCGAAATGGAACTGACCTCGCCCATCAACGCGGCATGGGGGTCTAGCTCGTCGAACAAGTCACGGCATGCGGCCAGCAAGTCGATCTTATGGGTCGTCACCAATGCGCCCAGTGAGAGCGGATCCGACTTCAGCGATGCAACGACGTTGCGATAGACCTCGGGGTCGTCATGCCACTCGCAGTCGATCCCCACAATCACCGGGCTGATACCAAGATGCTTTGCCCACGCGGGAAAGACGCGCATGATGGACGATTGGCCCGTGGTCACGCCAATGAAGTAGAAGGTTGGCACGGTGGCTTTCGGGAGTTTCGCCGACGCTGTTGCCTGGATTGCTGTGGCCATCTCCTATTGCCCTTTCTTTCGCTACGCACCGTCCAATTATTGGAGAAGCGCTTTATAGTGTGCAAGTCGCCACGCGTGAAGAAATCGCTCGAAACGGCCTAACCCGCATTTGCCCACGGCGAACCCTTTCTTGGGAATCGAGCGCTGCTGAAGCCTCACGGTTTCATAAGGGGAATGTTCGGCAAGGGCGGCAACGACAACTCCCTGGATGCAACCTCGACGCGTCCATTCTTGATGACCAAGACCATGCGCCTGCCGTCCTGGAGGAGCGATATGTCGTCGGCGGGATCGCCGTCGACAACGATGATGTCGGCCAGCGCACCCTTTCTCAGGCAGCCGAGATGCCTGTCCATGCCAAGCGCCTTCGAGCCATTGACCGTGGCCGCGCGAATCGCGGCGAGTGGGGGCAAGCCACGTTTTGTGAGCAACTCAAGTTCCAAAGCGTTCTTCCCGTGAGCGAGCCACCGGCCTCCGATGAAATCGGTCCCTAGGGCAATGGTCACGCCCCCTTTAAAGGCTTGCCTTACCGAATCGGCGTACCGCTCCGTGACTTCGCGAGCTTTGTCCACAATCGCCTTTGTGACGCCGAATTCGGACGCGTTCTCTAGGAAGACCTCAAAGACAGAGAATGTAGGGACGAGAACAATGCTTTGCCGTTTCATTTTCGCAATCAGTTGTTCGTCGAGGTATATCCCATGCTCGATGGAGTCCACGCCCGATTCAACGGCTGCGCGGATCCCGGCCAGGCCCTGCGCGTGACTCATGACCCTGCGGCCGCATTGATGAGCCTCATCCACGATGGTCCGGATTTCAGCCATCGAAAACTGTTGGTGGTGTGGGCTGTCACGCTCCGAACTCACACCGCCCGAGGTGCAGATCTTGATGTGGTCCGCACCTGCACGGACTTGCTCGCGAACGGCCCGCCGGCAATCCTCTACGCCGTCCGCGATACGAAAGAATGGAACGTGCTCACGGACCGTTTCCAACGGAAAGAGGTGGAGGTCCCCGTGTCCCCCTGTTTGGGAAATAATCTGGTTGGCCGCGAAGATTCGAGGGCCGGGTATGCTACCTTCTTCAATCGCTTGCTTGATCCCTATGCTAAGGTCGGATCCGGCGCATCGTATTGAAGTAAAACCCGCGAGCAACAATCGCCGCGCGTCGGCTACCGCACGTGCCGCTCGTAAAGAGTAATGTTCCGTCATGACCGCCAACGGGGCAAAGCTGCTCAGGCCCAGCAGGTGGCAATGGGAATCAATCAGGCCCGGCATGACCGTCATTCCGCCAACGTCTATTGTGGGCACGTCCCGGGGAATGCGTGTACGCGGCCCCAAGGCCTTGATGGCCCCTCCCTCTATCAGAATGGCGCCTTGAAATGGCTGTTCTTGGGCGTAACCGTCAAGGATTCGGCCACCTGACAATGCCAATCGCATGTCCGCTGAACTCCTCTTTCACAGAAATTATCTTACGCGATCGCCTGGGCAGACATGAGCAAGGCATCCTTTGGTAAGTCCCAGTATTCACTCAGAAGGTTTGTCCTTGCAGAGCCCTCGAATGACTCGATTCCCGTTGCGCTCAACCAATAGCCATCTTGCTTTCTAAGGGGGGGTGTGCTATCGTATTCACAATTGGCTTTAATCTCGTTTGCCGTGTTTTTTCACGGCAGGTATGCACGCGGATGGGTCTTGTATCGTGGTCATGACACGCGACAGAGAAGAGTTGAAGTCGCTCGTTCTAAGAGCGCAAGCGGGGGAGGACACTGCCTACGGTGTTCTTGTGCAGCGCTTCAAGGGCATGGCGCACAGCCATGCCTACAAGTATCTTCGCGACTTTCATCTGGCCGAGGATGTTGTCCAGGAAGCGTTTCTTGAAGCGTATCGGTGCTTGCCCAATCTACGTGAGCCGGTCGCGTTTCCTGCGTGGTTTCGTAGAATTGTCTTCAAGCACTGTGATCGCGCCACGCGTGGCAAGCGGATAACGGTGGTATCCCTGGACTCGGCGCCGGAGTTGCCGGCGCGAGCCGCCAGCCCCTCTGAGGTTCTCGAAGAACGCCAGACGCGCAGCCGTGTTCTTGCAAAGCTCCGGCTCTTGCCGCCGCATGAACGCATTGTGGCAACGCTCTTCTACTTGAATGACTACTCGCAGGCCGAGATCTCGGACTTCTTGGCTATCCCCATCTCGACGGTGAAGAACCGGCTTAGGGCCTCGCGGATACGGCTGCAAACGGGAAAGACATCGAAGAGCCGGCGGCGTCTCATACAAGAAGTGCTCGATCACAGATATTCGGGAGATGCGATCGCCGAACTCTTGGCGCATCCGCGGCCGTTGGAGATCCGAGGGCATCCCGTTTGGCAAGTGTGGAATACCATGCGGGGAGCGCTGACTGAATTCGACGTTGTTGGCGGTGGTGAAATCGAGGACCGTGGGGATGTTTTATCGGAAGACGAGGGGGCGTTCTTGGATTTTGCTTTCTATCTGAGTCGCAAGAAGATACTCCGTCCCAACATGCTGGACGTAATCACAAAGGCCATCAGTGACCGCCGGCCGCCGTTGCGGCTTGTTGCCCCGGGTCGCGTATTTCAAGTATTGAAAGACCAAAATAAATGGGTCAACAATGACGTGGACGGTGTGCTTGCTCAGCGGAGAATCCCTCTTGATGAATTCACAAACAAGGTTTCCGGGATCTTTAAGACCCTCCTGGGATCGAAGCGCCTCCGCTGGCAGCGCAAAGAACACCCACTCGCAAGCCCTTACCTGCAATTGTGCGTGCCCGGCGGGGCTGAGTTGCCGCCGCTGTTCGAGGGTGGCATGCTCAAGGCTGACTTCGCGAAAAGAATAGGGCTTGACCCAAGGCAGGTCTCTGCGCTCGCCTTTGGGTTCCACCTCGAACCAATTTCCATGTTGAGGCACGGGATCTCGGACCGCCGCCATTTGTGGAGCGCTCCCTACGTCTAGCCCGCATCGCTCACCATTGCTCGCCGCGAGAGCGTGTAGATGCCGCCAGATCAAGAC
>JAACEL010000135.1 GCA_011682535.1 Nitrospiraceae bacterium
GGCGGTTTCTCCAGAGGGGCGCAAGTGTCGCCGTTGCCGCAGTGGCCGCGCCGCAGGTCGTCCACGCATCGGTGCTCGGCAGAGACGGTGCGATCGCTCCAAGCGAGCGGATCGCGATGGGGTTCATCGGGCTGGGCGGGCAAGGGTCCGGCCATCTCTTCGGTGGCGCGTGGACATATGTCGAAGGGGGCTATCTTGGCAGGAGCGACGTTCAGGTGGTTGGCGTGTGCGACGTCTGGCGGCAGAAACGGGAACCGGCCAGAGACCGCGTGAACGAGCACTATGCGAAGAAACTGGGCACGGGAACGTACGCGGGATGCGAGGCCCACAGGGATTTCCGGGCGTTGCTGGCGCGCAAGGACATCGACGGGGTTCTGATGGCGTTGCCGATACACTGGCATTCCCCCATGGCCACCATGGCGGTGAAGGCCGGCAAGGACGTTTACTGCGAGAAACCCATTTCGCTGACCATTCATGACAGCCGCGCCTTGGCTGACGCAGTTCGGCGGTACGGCCGTGTCTACCAGGCGGGCACACAGCAACGCTCGGAATACGGGGGCAAATTCCGGCGGGCATGTGAACTGGTTCGGAACGGTCGAATCGGCAAGCTCCAGGAGGTCTATGCCTATCGGCCCGGCGGCGGATTCTCGTCCAGCGGGTGGGGGGCCGTATCGGGCGATCCGGTTCCCGATGGTCTGGACTGGGATCTGTGGCTGGGGCCGGCGCCTTGGCGTCCCTACGCGAACGGCACAGGCACCAACACGTACCTGTTCGGATTCGGCGGCATCAACTGGGGGCCACACCACTACGACATCGTGCAGTGGGCCGTGGGGATGGATCGCTCCGGGCCGACGGAGATCTATCCCGACGGGGACGACGTCACCTACCGGTACGCCAATGGCGTGGTCGTGCATGGCCGCGGCTACCCCGGCGAGCCGGTCGGCGGGGAAGGCGGCGTGTGCCTCGTGGGCACGGAAGGAAGGATAGCCGTCGATCGCAGCAACATTGTGGCGTATCCTTCCGAGATCCTGCGAGAGCCGTTGCTGCCGGACGACGATCGTCTCTACACGAGCGCCAGTCATGCCGGGAACTTCGTCGAGTGCATGCGCACCCGCAAGCGGACGATTTGCGACGCCGAAACGGCGCATCGCTCCGTCAGCATCCTTCTTCTGGGAGGCATTGCCATGACCTTGAAGCGGAAGGTGAACTGGGATCCCGTCAAGGAGGAGTTTCCAGGCGATGATCAGGCCAACCGGCTGCTTTCGGTGGCCAAACGCACCCCCTGGCGTGTCTGAAGTGAAGACGTTAACCCGCATCGCTCACCAAACGCTCTGCTGCGAGCGCGCATCTGCCGTCATCTCAAGACGTTCTCTTGTTCGCCGAACTCGGCGTGTTTCAACACGGTCGCCCGGCTCACCGCATGAACGTCTCGATCTGGCGGCATCTACACGCTCTCGCGGCGAGCAATGGTGGGCGATGCGGGTTAACCCGACGCCTCTCGGAGAGGAACCCACTGATGAACGTACGGAACAGGCCTTTTGCGACATTCCTTCTTGCAATGGCCCTCCTGGTCTCGGCGCTGGCGCCGGCCGCCCTGGCGGATGAAGAGGAAAGCCTCGTGCAGGTGCTCGAGTCGGGGGAACCGGTCCCCGTAAAGTGCAGGGCGTGCGAGCGCCTCAAGGTTATGGGGTCGGTCAAGGCCGTGGACGCCCTGGGCGCCATCCTCAGCGACGCGGAACTGTCTCACGCAGCCCGGTTCGCACTCGAGTCGATGCCCTATCCCGAAGCGGGCGCCGCGTTGCGTGAGGCGCTCGACGAGACCTCGGGCAAGACGAAGGTGGGCATTGTCAACTCCCTGGGCGAAAGACGCGAGCGTGCGGCCGTGCCGGCGCTGATAGCGCTGGCGGGGGATGCGGACACTCAGGTCGCGGCGGCGGCGATAGGAGCTCTAGGGCGAATTGGCACAAAAAGGGCCACCGCCGCGTTACGCAAGCGGAAGTCCACGGCTTCCCCGGCCCTGCAATTGGCCGTGTCCGACGCGCTGCTCGAGTGTGCGGACCAATGGTTGACAAACGGCAGCCGCAGAAGGGCTCGTGCGGTCTACGAAGATTTGCAGGGCGCCAACGAGCCGGCGCACATCCGCGTGGCCGCATTCCGGGGCTTGGCGTTTGCGGCGGGCGACAAGGCCATGGCAGTCGTTGCCGCAGGCCTGACCGGCGGCGATCGCGAAATGGAATTGGCGGCCCTTGGGTTGATTGTGGAACTGAAAGGCGAGGCGGTTGCGAAGGAACTCGAGGGGCTGTTGCCACAGCTCCCGCCGAGGATGCAAACGGCCCTGCTGGAAGCCGTGACCCAACGAGGAGACCGGACGTTGGCTCCGACCGTGGCCGCGATGGTGAGAAGCGAGCATCCGGAGGTGAGGATAGCGGCTTTGGGGGCCATGGCGACGACCGGGGACGCTTCGAGTGCGCCGCTACTGGCCCAAGTTGCGGCGGAGACCGAGGGCGCCGAACGGGAAGCGGCGCGCGGCGCCCTGGACCGGCTTCGGGGGGCGGGTGTGAATGAACGTATACTTGCGAGTCTGGACGGTGCGGATCCCGTCGTGAGCGCCGAGCTGCTTCGGAGTCTGGCGGAACGGCGAGTCGAGACGGCTGTTCCGGTCCTGCTGACGGTTGCGGAAGCGGGCGAGGAGCTATCCGTTCGGCTGGCGGCATTGGCGTCTCTGGCCACATTGGCGGACGAGGAGACCGTGAGTTCCCTGGTCAGACTGTTGGTCGAGGCGAAATCCGACCGCGAGAGGTCGGCGGCAGAGAAGGCCCTGGTGTCGGTATGTGGGCGCAGTCCGCACAAGGCATTGTGCGCCGGCAAGGTGCTGGCAGGATTGACAGCCCCCACCGGGGCGAGTGTCGCCGCCCGTTGCGCGCTGCTGCGCGTGTGCGGGCCCATCGGTGGGCCAAGGACGCTGGAAGCGTTGCGGGCCGGCGCAATCGATGAGGACGAACAGGTTCGGGACGCTGCCATCCGCGCCTTGGCCGGGTCGCCGGACTTCGAGGCGGCGCCTGACCTGTTGGCCCTTGCTCGCGACGCATCAACGCCAACCCACAGGGTTCTGGCGCTACGCGGCTATATTCGCCTGGCCGGGGAGACTGCGGATATCCCGGCTGCTGAGCGGCTGAAGATGTACGAGGCGGCGCTGGCCGTGGCTCAGCGGGATGCCGAGAAGAAGCAGGTGCTGTCTGGAGTGGCGAAGATGCGGACCCTTGATGCGCTCAAGCTGGCGCAGAGGTGTCTGAAGAACGATTCGCTGAGAGCGGAAGCGGAAACCGCATGCTTCCAGGTCGCAAGTTCGATAGTCGGACTACACCGGCAAGAAGCCAAGGCTGCGTTGCGCACAATCCTGGAGGTCTCGGAAAACAAGTCGTTGCGTGATGGCGCGCAAGGCGTCCTGGATGTGGTACACAGGTCCGAAGAGAATATCACGACATGGCAGGTGTCGGGGCCGTACCACAAGGAGGGCCTGGACTACGCGGCACTGTTTGACGTCCCGTTTCCGCCCGAAGCGCCCGGCTCTGGGGATGCCGCCTGGCAAACGGTGACGGGATCCGTTGACCCCCAGAAGATCTGGTTCGTCGATCTGCTTGAGATTTTTGGCGGCGACCAGCGCGTCGCGTACTTGCGAACCACCATAAACTCGCCACGGAAGCAGAAAGCCCTGCTCGAGTTGGGAAGTGATGACGGTGTCAAGGTCTGGCTGAATGGGAACCTGGTCCATGCCAACAACGCCATCCGGGGTATGACGCCGGAGGCGGACAAGGCGCAGGTCGTCCTCGAAGAAGGGGACAACGCGCTGTTGGTGAAGGTGACTCAGGCTGTGGCGGGATGGAGCTTCTGCGCCCGGTTCAGGAAGCCCGATGGGAGCAGACTCGAGGGGCTGACAGTGAGAGCGGAGTAGACCGCCTTCAACGGCGCGTCCCTGCGGGCCACCCGTCGTTCAGGCCTTTCGGCGGCGTCTGGGTGGTGTGATACAATGCGGGCCGCTCAAATTCGTCGCGGTGAAGACAATGGCAAAGGCCCCGCCCGCCCGCGGCGCGGCAGCGTGCCATGGGCCTGGGACGGCAATCCCGCCCGCTCACGGGGAAGAGCGCATTATGGTCAAACGAGAGCAAGTCGCGTGGGTTCTCCTGATGGCGAGCTTTGTGGCGCTGGCCACGGTGAC
Organism: Nitrospiraceae bacterium; assembly: GCA_011682535.1. Lineage (GTDB taxonomy): Bacteria > Hydrogenedentota > Hydrogenedentia > Hydrogenedentales > SLHB01 > JAACEL01. The sequence continues at coordinate 4,217 of JAACEL010000135.1, forward strand.
GATCGTCTTTAGAGATCGCCTCGTCGGCTTCTTGCGAAGCAACACGCGGCCGGCCCTGATGGCCGAGGCGCAACGCTTGGCCCGGGATGGCCGGATCGAGGAAGCGGAGCGGGCCTACGCAGACCTGGCGCGCCACTATCCCCATCGCGAAGACGTGCTCCTGGTGGCCGCGCGGTTCGCCGACGGCCAGGGACAGGATGCCCGGGCCGAGGATCTCTATCGTCTGGCGGCTGCGTTCGGACGCCACGGGCCGATCCAGAGCTACGCGAGCTTTCTCGACAGCCGGGGCCGTGGTGAAGAAGCCCTCGCCCTCTACCGGCAATACGTCGCCGATCACCCTAGCGACCGGAACGCCCAGCTCCTGCTGGGACTCCGTCTGCAATCGCGGGGCGAACTCGAGGCCTGCCGCAGCCATCTGCTGGCGGCGGCGCGCGATTCAAAGATGCAGTTTTCCGCCCTCACCGCACTGGGCCAAGCCTATCGTGACAGCGGCATGACGGAGGATGCCATCGGCACGTGGCGAGACCTGGTGGCTGGCGGCGGCTCCCCGGCCCGGCAAGTGTACTGGCAGGACATCGCCTTGGCCTACGCCGAGTTGGGCCGGTGGGCGGAAGCGGTGAAGGCGTGGCAGAGCTACCTCGCTCTGTTTCCCGAGTCGCTTCCGGGCGCTCGTGGCTTGGCCAAGGCCGCGTCGGAAACGGACGACTCCGCGGCGCGCACGCGGGCGGCGCTGCTGCTGCGTTCGCTGGAACCACAAGAGCGCGTCGACGGCGAGTTGGCCTCATGGCTGTCCGTGGACGGTTTCGATCCAGTGGCCGGGGAAAACCAGGTAACGGTGTACCTGACGTTTCAAGATAGCGTCTCAAAGCGTGGCCAGTGCGGGCTCAGGCTGCAATTGGCGCGAGAAGGTGACGGAGGGAAGCCCGTCACGCTGGCTACCGAACCGGACTCGCTGGGTCCCGTGCCCTTCTGGCGTGGCGAGAGCGTCCGGCAACGTTTGGCATTTGCCCTTCCCGCCGACCTGCCGCCCGGTGACTACACGCTCCAGATTGCCCTGGGACCGAAGGCGACGAACGCCGTTCCGCTGCATAGCCTGAAGATCGGTGGCGAAGAACCCGGAGACGCCGCCCAATGAGATACATCGCCGCCACCCTGACCGATGCCGTGCTCTTGGCGTACGTCTACGGCGCCGCTGGCCTGATACGCGTCTACCAGGTGGCGCCGGTGGAAGTACTGTCCACGTTGCTGGTGGTGTTCGTGCCCTTCTTCAGCATCCACGTCGTGTGCCTCGCCATTCTCGAAGGCTACGACTTTACCAAACTGCGTAGCGAGTCCGACGTGGGTTTTAGCGCGTTTCTGGGCGTCATGGCGGCGACGTTGCTGTGTTTCGCAAGTTCTTCGGCATTTATCGCCTACTATGCACCGGACACGCAGGTGGTCCCGCGGTCGGTGTTCCTGATCGCTGGGCTGGCCGCCCTGATTCTGCTGCCCGGCTGGCGGGTCTGGTACATTCGCCAACGCCGCAAACGCGGCGACCTGCGCACGCACGTGCTCGTCGTAGGCCCCGCGGATCGGGTCGAAGCCGTGGGCAAGGAACTGGCGGAATACTCGCGCAGCGGTCATGAGATCATCGGCTGCGTCAGCGTGGACGAGGAGGATCCGGAGGCGCACGGGTTCCTGGGGAACCTGTCGGACCTGTCGGCGTTGGTGGCGAAACACGGCGCAGACGAAGTCATCATTGTCGGCGAGAGTCTGTCGGGAAAGCCAGAGCGGATGCTGCCGGTTATCGCGCTTTGCGAACAGACGAATGTGCGCACACACATTCTTCCGGATTTCTACGAGACGATGGTGGCCAAGCTCGATCTGTATGAGATCGGCGGCCTGCCGCTGATCAAGCTGCAGAAAGACCCCATCACCATGTCGTATGGCTACGTGAAACGAGCCATTGACCTGTCCTGCGCCGCAGCGGGTCTGGTTCTCGCGTTGCCGATCCTAATCGCGGCCACCATTGCCATCAAACTCGACTCGCGCGGGCCGGTGCTCTACCGGCAACTGCGCGCCGGGAAGAAAGGCAAGGAATTCAGCCTGTTCAAGCTACGGTCGATGCGGACGGACGCGGAGAAGGACAAGGGGCCGGTGTGGGCGACGAAAGGCGATCCGCGCGTCACGCGGGTGGGGCGTTTCCTGCGCGACAAGCGCATCGACGAGATCCCGCAGTTGTGGAACGTGCTCAAGGGCGATATGAGCCTCGTCGGACCGCGTCCGGAGCGCACGTTTTTCATCGAGCAGTTCAGCAAGGAGATCCCGCTGTTTCCGCTGCGCCTGCGCATCAAACCGGGGCTGACGTCGCTCTCGCACGTATGGGGACGCTACGACTCGGACCCGGCCGACCGGCTTCGCTACGACCTGTTCTACATGAACAACGTTTCCTTGATGCTCGACCTGCGCATCCTGGTGGAGACGATCAAGATCGTGCTTACGGGGCGAGGGGCTCAGTAGACGATGACGGCGATTGCCAGCCTGGCCCGATACTGGCGCACGCTGCGCCACCTTCGGGCCGGCCAGATCGCGTGGCGCCTGCGGCGGCGCGCCGCGGCGGCGTTGAACCTGGATCGCGTTCCCGCGGTGACCCCACCCGGGGCGTTCAACCCAGTGGCCATGGCCTCGTTGAGAGCGCACACCAAGCGTTTCGCCGCCTTGGCGCCGGTGCCGGAAGGCTTGGTGGAACAACTCCGGCACGATGATCTCACCTTCCTCAACGTCACACGCCAGCGGCCTTCCCCCATTGTGTGGGACGACACCGGCGTGCCCCGGCTTTGGCTCTATCATCTGCACGGGTTCACGCATACGCGGACGCTGGCGCTCGCGAATGCGGCCAGTCCCGACAAGGCAGACGGAGAACGGTTTCTCGCGTGGGCTCACGATTGGATCGAACACAACCCGGGGACGGGCGGTCTGGCCTGGGATCCGTTTGTCGTCGCGTGCCGCTTGGTGCATTGGGCTATGGCGTGCGCGGTGTTCGGGAACGCGGACGGCCAAATCCGGCGCAGCGTCGCGGCGCAGACGGCCTACTTGCAGCGTCACATCGAGTACGACATCTTGGCCAACCACCTCGTCAAGAACGCGTCCGCCCTCGTTGCCGCCGGCCGTCTCTTGGGCTCCGGCCATGCTATTGGACGCTCCGCTCTGCGCGCCGGACTTGGCCTACTCGAGCACGAACTGACGGAACAGATACTGCCCGACGGCGGCCATTACGAAGGAAGCGTGATGTACCACGCCCAGGTGCTGGAGGATTGCCTGACCGCCGGAGCGACGCTTGATGAGCCGCCTGCATGGCTGACGGATGCGGTGGCGCGGATGGCGGGGTTTCTGGCGCGCGTCTTGCACGACGACGGGGACATTCCGCTCTTCGCCGACGCCGCGTTGAACGCTGCCGCCCCTCCGAGGGCGCTGCTGGCCATGGCGGCCACGCCGGCGAATCCGGCTGGCGGCGCCTATGCTCTCGAGTCCAGCGGCATCTACGTCATGCAGGCACGGAAAGCACGGATGCTGGTCAAGGCGGGGTCGCCCGCCCCCGCGTACCAGATGGGGCATTCGCATTGCGACGTCGCCAGCTACGAACTGACGCTGGGCGGCGCGCGTGTTGTCGTCGACAGCGGCGTGCGGGGGTACGAGGGCGACCCCTGGCGCGCCTATTGCCGCAGTACGCGCGCGCATAACACCGTGTCCATCGATGGCCGCGAACAGCTTGAATGCTGGAGCACGTTCCGGGTCGGCCGCCGTTGCCGCGCGGAGACCGTCGAATGGACGGCCTCGGACGCCCCGCGCCTGCGCCTCGGCCACGACGCGTTCGCCCCCTACCGTCACGAGCGGCTGTTTTCCGTGCATGACGGCCGGTTCTGGGTGATTGCCGACACCGTGACAGGCCCGGGCCAGTGCAAGGCCGAAAGCTTCATCCACTTTCATCCCGATGTCGAATTGCGCCAGGAAGACGGTCTCTGGACTGCGCGGACCCCTGCAGGCACGATCTGGATCCGGCCTTTCGGGGTGGACGCGGTGAACCGGGTTCAGGGCGTCGAGCAACCGCGCCAGGGCTGGTATTGTCCCGAATTCGGCCGGGCCATCCCGGCGCCCTGTCTCATCCTGACCCGGCAGGCGGCGGGTCCGTACACTTTCGGGTACGGCATGTTCCTGGACGCGTCCGATGTGCTGGAAACGGACGCCCTGGAGTCCTGCTAGAGCAGTTTAAGTAATTCTGTAGCCACATCTGCTCTGGCGCGCATCGCACGCGAGTCAGCGGATGCGTTACAATGCCGCGCACAGAGGCCTGAATTAATGAACCTGTCGAAGCTCTATCAACTCATCAAGAATCTGCACACGCTTGCGCCGTATTACTGCGCGCCGGGCGGCCATGCGTTCCCGGCTTGGCACTACTATCTGGAAGTCACCCGGCGGTGCAATCTGCGATGCGTCATGTGCCAGTACATCCAGTGGCTGAAATGTACGTCGGGCGCGGAGCAGAAGAAAGGCGAGCTGACGACGGAGGAGTGGCTCGGCGTCATTCGCCAGATCCCGCGTTGGGGCCTCATCACGTTCACCGGGGGCGAGCCATTGGTGCGTTCGGACTTCCTGACGTTGCTCGAGGAGGCCAGCGCGAAGGCCCGGGTCCACGTGATCTCGAACGCCACGTTGCTCACCGAGGAACGCGCGCGCCGGTTCGCCGAATTCGCTCCGAAGCGGTTGGGAAGCGCGGGGCTGAATTTCCTGGGCGTGTCGTTCGACGGCCCGGAGGAGGTCCATGATCGGATCCGCGCGCAAGAGGGTGCTTTCCGCAAGAGCACGGACGGCATCCGAATGCTGTCGGAGTTCGCGCAATCGAGCGGGAAGAAATGCCCAAAGGTTCACGTGACGAGCGTCATCCAGCAGGGCAATCTGGATGTATTGGCGGAGATGCCGCGGGTGGTGGCGGAGGCCGGGGCCGACGTGCTGAACCTGACCCTCGAAATCCGCACGCAGGAACTGGAGGGGCTGGGCGAATCCGACCCGAGGCGCTACGCGATGTCTGAGATAACTTTTCCGCGGGTCGACTCGGACCGCCTGGCGCAGGCGCTCCGTGATACGCGAGCCGCCGCGGACGAGGCTGGTGTCGAATTGCGCATGCCCGACATGCCTGACAACGCGATTGTCGATTATTACTCTGGCAAGATGCCCCTCGGCCATTTCCGGTGCGGGAGCATTTGGACGGACGTAATCGTGGGCCGTACGGGCGACGTGTACGCGTGCTGGTTGAAGAAACTGGGCAGCGTACGCGAGGCAACACTGAAGGCCATTTGGAACGGCGCCGAGGCGCGTGCGTTCCGCAAGAACACCCGGCGCGGCCTCTACCCGCCGTGTGTGGGTTGTTGCATGTTAATCCACAAGAGCAAACCGAAGTGAACGGCGAGAGGCCTTTTTCATGAAGATGCCGGCTATTCTGGTGGTGGGTAGCGCGAACATCGATCTCGTCACGGGCGTCCCCCGATGCCCGAAACCCGGCGAGTCCCTAATAGGCACGACGTTTGAAACGATCCCCGGCGGCAAAGGGGCGAATCAGGCCGTGGGCGCGGCCTGCTTGGGCGCGCCAACGTTCTTCGCGGGCTGTGTGGGCGCGGACGCCTTCGGCGATATGCAGCGCCAGGCGCTGTCGGACGCCGAAGTCGATGTCACCTATCTCAAGACCCACCCTTCCGAACCAACCGGCACCGCCGTCATCTTCGTGGCTGAAGACGGCCAGAACTCCATCGTCGTGATCCCGTCGGCCAACTTCGGCATCCTGCCCGCTGACGTGGACGGGATGGACGCCGCGTTCGAGCAGGCCGACGTGGTGCTGTTGCAGTTGGAAATTCCCCTCGAAACCGTCGACGCCGTGCTCGACAAGGCCCGCGCGGCGGGCGTGTTGTCCATCCTCGACGCAGGTCCGGCGCAAGAGGTTCCCGAAGAACTCGTGCGCAAAGCCGACGTCGTGTCGCCCAACGAGACCGAGGCGGAGGCGATGACGGGTATCCGTGTCGACACGCTTGAAGACGCCCAGCATGCCGCGCAAGCCTTGCGCGGCATGGGCGCCGGGGCCGTCGTCCTCAAGCTGGGCTCGAAGGGCGCCTACTATCTCGGTGACGAGGCGTTTCAGGTGCCGGCTTTCAAGATCGACCCCGTCGATACGGTGGCCGCGGGCGATGCATTCACGGCGGCGCTGGGGTGCGCGTGGCCGGTTCTGCCGCCGCGCGAGGCCATCCGTTTCGCCAACGCGGCCGGCGGGCTCGCCGCCACGGTTGCCGGCGCGCAGCCGTCGATGCCGTCGTACGAAGCCGTACAGCAACTGATGCACGAACAAGGAGATCTCACCGGTGAGTAAAGGCCGCTCGATTATCTGCTCCGCGTCCGTAATGTGCGCGAATCTTGCGCGACTCGAGGACGACCTGAAGGCACTCGAAGCCGCGGGTTGCGACGAGTTGCACTTCGACATCATGGATGGGTTGTTCGTGCCGAACTTCACGCTCGGCTTCGATTTCATCAAGGCGGCGAAGTCGTGCTGCGGACTGCCGTGTAACGCGCACCTGATGATCACGCACCCGGAAGAATACGTCGACCGGTTCATCGAAGCGGGTTGCGACAGCGTGACGGTGCACGTCGAGAGTTGCCAGCTTCCGCAGCGCGTGTTGACGCGGATCCGCGACGCGGGAGCGTCGCCGGGGATCGGGATCAACCCCGGCACGCCGCTGACCAAGCTCGACTATCTGCTGGACTACGTCGATCGCGTCATGCTGATGACGGTGGACCCCGGCTATGCGGGCCAGAAGATCCTTCCCGGCGCGTTCGACCGCGCGCGGATCCTGCGCGAGAACCTGGCTTACCGCGAACTGCGGGCGAAGATCGAAGTCGATGGCAATATCAGCGTGCGCAACGCGGCGCTGCTGTCCAAGGCGGGGGCCGAGATTTTCGTGCTGGGCACGGCGGCCATCTTCAAGGGCGGCGATCTGGGCGAGGCCCTCGATCAGTTCCGGGCTGACGTGGCCCGGGAACGCGAACTCGTCTGATGGCGGGACGCAACATCGAACTGAAGGCCCGGTTGCGCGACCGCGACCGCGCGATTGCCGTATGCGAGAGCCTGGGCGCACGACTCGAGGGCGACATCCATCAAGTGGACACCTACTTCAACGTGCCCGACGGCCGGTTCAAGTTCCGCGCGAGCGATCCGGGCGACGACTATCTCGTGTTCTATCGCCGCCCCGACGTGCGCGGAATCAAAGGATGCGACTACGTGCTGGAGGCGGTCGATCGCTCGGTGCGGGGCGTGTTGGCCGCGGCACTGGGTGAGTTGGCGGTCGTCGAGAAGGTCCGCACGCTCTATCTCTGGCACAACGTGCGCATCCATCTGGATGAGGTCCAGGTACTTGGCGCGTTCATCGAGTTCGAAGCGGTGCTATCGGACGAGTACGACGACAAAGACGGGGAACGGAAGCTCGCCCACTTGCAGGAAGCCTTTGGGCTGGCGCCCGATGACCACTTCGAACAGTCCTACCTGGAATTGCTCCGCGCTCAGGCGCCGAACGCCTGATTGAGCCGGGCCAGCGTCGATTCAGCTTCGCTCATGATGTCCGCGATGATGTCCCCAACGGGCTTGATCTCGCGGATCAGTCCAACGGCTTGGCCGCAGGCAATGGTCGCGGCGTCGATGTCGCCGCTGAGGTAAGCGTCGCGGCCGATGCGGCCAGCGATAACGGGAAGCAATTCGGCCAGCGTGGCGCCCTCGGCCTCCATGCGCTCGACCGTGCGCGCGGCCTCGTTCTGGATGATTCGGGCGGCGTTTCGGATCGACCGCTCCACGACGACGGTATCGGTTTCTTTCGCGCCCACCATCCATTGCTTGAAGTTCTCGTGCATGGGTGATTCAACGGAGGCCATGAAGCGCGTGCCAAGCAAGATGGCGTCGGCCCCCAAAGCGAGCGCATAAACCAGGCTGCGGCCGTCAGAGAATCCGCCGGCCGCGATGACGGGGATGTCGACCTCGCGCGCGACCTCGGGAATGAGGATGGCCGAGGGCACGTCGTCCATACCGGG
>JAACEL010000515.1 GCA_011682535.1 Nitrospiraceae bacterium
ATGCCCTGCGCCAGGTCGGTCATAATCACCGAGGTCTGCCCGCCGGCCACCACGTAGACGGTCACGGCTATCGCCGTGACCAGTGCCCCCACCATCACCGGCCAGCCCAGCAGCGTCTCGAACACCTGGCCCAGCGTAAACAAGTTGACGCCGATGTAGGCCATGAGGTACGTCAACACAATGAGAGTGGCCGCCACGCGGCTCCCGCGCCCGAACCGCCGCTCGAAATACTCCGGCACGGAGGTCACCCGCGCATAGTAGATGATCGGCAGCCACACCAGCATCAGGATCGGCATCCAGAACCAGTCGTTCAGATAGCTCTGGGTACTGCTGAGGCCATACTTGAACCCCACGTCGCTGTACTTCACGAAACTGTAGCTGCCCACCGTAGTGGCGATGCCGCTGAAGGCGATTAGCCACCACGCAAAGCGCTGCCCGCCAAAGAAAAAGTCTTTGGTGCTGTGCGTGTAACGCCCAAAATAGAGGCCGAACGCCACGACGGCCCCGAAATAGCCCAGCATGACCACATAGTCGAGATTTGTTCCGAGCTGTTGGGTGATTTCGTTCATTGGGTAGCCCCCCGCGGCACGAACGGGAGCCAAAACGTGAATATGCACGAGAAGATCAGCATCGCAAGGTATCCGCCGACGATGAGAGCCAGCAAGCGCTTGCCGTCACTGGTCTTTAAATCCAGGAATCCACTTCGAATGCCGAACCATACGCCAACAGCGCACAGAAAGGCCCCGCCGCCATACTGCAACACGACGGGCCACACGCGTGCCATGTTCATCAAGAGTCCCTCCCTACGCTACGATGGCGCTCATCATAGACGCCCAAACGGGCGGGCGCAAGCCTTTTGGCGGGGTAACCCGAACTGCGTTGTTTGGGGGTGCAAGCGCCATAGCCGCATGTCCACTTGGAGGCACCCAATGGCGTGTCCCGCACACGGAACCCCTTACCGTAAAGGAATCTGCTTGGGTGTTCCCACACCCCCAAACGCAGTGGGGGTGGCACCCACAGTAGGAAGCGCAAGACTCTGGTTTCCATGTGCAGCCAAGTCTAACGGGCAATGACAAGAGTTGTACTTGGGAACGAGGGAATGACTCCGCCGTGGCGCGGGCGGCAGGCCCATCCTTACCTGGCACGTCCAGCGCGCCACAATACGCCACCCGGCGTCCTCCCGTTGCTTTTTGATCGATCCGGTGTAATGATGGTCATATGAAGAACATGTTCTGGTTCATGGCCGCCGGCGTGGCTCTCGCGACGGCGTTTCTGGCGCACAGCCCGTACATGGCCTTCGCCATCTACGCCTTTCTGTTGCTCGCCATGCTGGCCCACTTCTCGTCGCTGGCCTGGCTGGCGGGCCTCGACTGCGAACGCACGGTGAGCGACACGATCCTGCGCCAGGGCGAGACCACCCAGGTCTCGGTCAAGATCACCAACCAACGCGGTTGGCCCATCCCTTGGATCTTCTTCGAAGACAAGACACCGCCCGGCTTCAACCGCACCGGCGATAACACCCGGCTCGCGGTCCTCATGCCCGGCCGGTCCGTCACGCTCAAGTACAGTCTGCTGTGCCCCCGGCGCGGCTACCACCGCATCGGGCCGTTGCTGATGGAATCGGGCGACCTGTTCGGCCTGCAGAAACGGTTCCGCACCGGCGAACAGCAGGAATACGTGGCGGTGCTGCCCACGGTCGCCTACATCGACACCTTCAACGTGGCCGCGCGCCGGCCCCAAGGCCCTGTGCGCATTTCCAACCGCATCTACGAAGACCCCACGCGCGTGATGGGCGCTCGCGAGTATGTCCCAGGCGACCCCCTCAACCGCATCCACTGGAAGGCGTCGGCACGGACGGGCACGCTGTTCTCCAAGATTCAGGAACCCTCGAGCGTGCTCGGCGGAACTCTCCTCCTCGACCTGCACGAGACCGGTTACGGAACCGAGAATGCCGAGTCGCGGATGGAACTGGCCATCACGACCACGGCCTCGATCGGCTACCTCCTCCAGATGTCGGGCGAACAGGTCGGCCTGCTGACCAACGCCCGCGACGCCGCCGAAGTCGCCCGCTACGAGGTCGAATCGCAGCACAACCTGTCGCGCGGCGACGCGGAGGACAGTATCGTCGACGACGACGAGTTCACGCGCCTCAGTCCGGTCCAGGTGCCCACCATCCGGAGCACGATCCAGGCCCAGAAAATTATCGAGAACCTCGCGCGCGTATTGCCCACCACCGGCCTGACGCTCGATCAGTTGATCTGGGGCGAATCGCTGCGCCTGCCACGCGACGCGGCCCTCTTGCCCATTGTGCCGCGAGTCTCCGAGCACTTGGCCCTCACGCTGGCGTCCATGAAGCAGTCCGGGTTCAACGTCACCGTCTTCCTCATCGACAACAGCACCGAGTATGAGCACGCCGCGGGACTCCTGGCCCAACACGAGATCTACACGTTCCATATCGAACACGAACGGGATTTGCATGAAATCTCCCCCGCCAGAATCGGGCAATAGCGCTCCGCTGGAGCGTCGCTCCAGCGGACCGCCGCCTGTCCCGAAGACCGAATCGACCGACTTCAGCTCGCTGATGGAGGGCGGTGTCGAAACCCGCGGCACTAAGGCGCCGCCCCCGGTGACGGACTTTCGGTCGCTGAAGTCCCAGGCCTTCACGGCACGCAAACGACTCATCAAGCGCACCGCCACCGACTGGATCATCGAGGTGTTCACCCCGGTCATGATCTTCGTGATGGTGTACGCCATCATCTTCTTCCTGCTCGACGTGCGCCACGTCTACCTTGGCCTGCACGAGAGCGCCGACCGTATCGCGCTGGCCTACGACGGCACCCTGCGCATGGTGGCCTTCTTTTTTGTCGTTGGCGTCGTGGCCCTCAACCGCCTCATCGCCCGCGACGGCAAGAACGAATCCATCATCTACATCTTCGGTCTCGCCCTCGCCATCGGCATCTTCACCTTCACCACCACCGAACAGATGGGGTCCGTCGCCCACAACTTTATGAACAGCCCCGGCTTGGCCACCCTCTTCAACATGTTCCTCGTGGCCTTCGTGTGGTGGGGGACCAATCGCCTTACCCACGAGTGCTGCGTCGACGACGACCCCACGGCGGGCGAGATCGGCATCCTCACCGGCACCGCGCGACGCCTCCAAAATGTCGTGCGCAAGGCGTCTCAGCCGCCCGCCGCGAAGAAAGCGCGCAAACAGGAGCCGATGATCCTGTCCAACGAGTTCCAGCCCTTCGACCCCTCGGCCCCGAAGAAGAAGAAGAAGCCGGCCGCGCCCCCGGCGCTCGCGAAGGCCACCGCGCGCCTCTCCAAACGCCATCCGGGCATCTCCATCTTCTACACCTCCATCCCCGTCATGTTCGCGTTCGCCATCGGTCAGCGCGTACTCGCCAATGGAGAACCCGACCGCCTTCTCAAGGCCCACTACTTCATCGCCGCTTACACCGTATCGGCCCTCGCGCTCCTGATGCTGTCGAGCCTCGGCGGCCTGCGCCAATA
>JAACEL010000136.1 GCA_011682535.1 Nitrospiraceae bacterium
TCCGATCATGCAAAGAAAAAGCCCGGCGACGCGTGGCCGCCGGGCGTTGCTTCCAATGGTACCCCTAAGGGGACTCGAACAGGGCGGCGTAAAGAGCGACGGGGAGAAGGCTTACGCTTCGGCACCCCATAGGCGCGACGCAGAATCCGGCGCACTTTGGGCCAAAATCACCCAAGACGCCGATCTGCGAGCCATCGTGACCGCGTGGCCCTTCCTGCCCGAGTCTGTGCGGACGGGCATCCTGGCGATGGTCAAGGCTGCTGCTGAGGACGATGGCAATGGGCGTGCATGAGCAACTGGTTCAGGACACGCAGCCCCTCAGGGGGACGCCTTGGGCTTTGGCCGGCCCGGCGCCGTTGAGGATGGTCTACGTGTGTCAGAAGCCAACATAGACTGCCAGAACGCCAAGCAATTCGCTGTAGCCCACAGTCAGATGGCTAAGAAGCACACCCTGGCCAATCTTGTCCAGGTCATAGCCGCCCGGCCCGACTTGCCCGACCACATCTGGCAGACTATCCTGACCATCATCAAGACCGCCGACCGGCAGGACAGCAGCAAGTCAACCACCTGAATCCGAAGACGCACGCGCTACCCTCGCGCCGCAGACAAAGCCGGGGGACGCGATGGGACCCAAACCCAGGTACCATGCACGACGCACATTACGGTCCGTCAGGTTGGACCGAATCTGTCCGTTGACCGAACTACGTACGAAGCACAAGCTAGACGAAGTGAGATGAGTTCTCAGAGCTCCCGCCGACATTTACCTAAGCCTCTGACGTTGGTCATATCACGCTGACCCATTTGAACAGCGATTGTACACGCGCTTCAGCGATGCTAGGTCGCATGTTCTCCCGGCCGCTCGCCAAGAGATAGGTATTGTGTGCCACGTACTGAAAATGCATAGTACTACCAGGCTGCGCTTCCACCGGCTGAGAGAAGAACGCCGGCGGCCAGTGGCTATCTTGGTCGGTGTGACTCAGAAGTCATACCCTGAGGTCGCATCTCTCCTCAGGCGCTTCCCAGATTCCTTTCTCTCTCCCCTGAGTGTCCGTGGCGAATCGTCATAGTTCGCGTGGGTGCCTGTTTTGCCTGCCGCCTGCGACAGTCTGGCATCTTGAGATGCCTGTGCCTCCCCTTGGTACGCCGTTTGCTTCCAGGAACTTGTGTGTTTCTCTGGTGCGGGCGGCGTCAGGAGAACCACAGGGGCGAGATCATGAGTTGGAGCATACTAGGCAGTTTCATCATCGCTGGCCTTCGCCTCCTGCCTTTGACTCTAGAGGGTGGCCATGGCCCGCGGCCTCCGCCCAGGCTTGGGTGCATGCGGCTATCGTATTGTCGCCTGGCCCCCCCCGACCCGGACCTCCTAGAAATGCGAAGAAGGTCAACCGATGGTATAAGGACATCGCAGTAAGAAGCGTTCTTAGGCCGAGGGCCGAAAAGATAGCACTCAGGAGCTGGCTCACAGTGTACTAGCACAAGGAGATTTGCGATGAGAGCACATTCGCGGTGTGCAGTCTTAGGGTTGCTGGGTGTGGCAGTCGTCTGTCTGTTGGCGCAGGGCTGCAGCACCGACCAGCCGCCTGACCAAAAGAAGACAATCACAATATGCCAGTGGGGTCAGTCGCTGATTTACCTGCCACTGTATATTGCACAAGAAAAGGGCTACTTCGCTGACGAGAACCTGGAAGTTCGCATCATAAGCGGCGGAGGGGACGATCTTACATGGGCTGCGGTCACTAGCGGCAACGCTCAGTTTGGAATCGCCGATCCGACAATGGTTGCCATTCAGGCGGAGCAAGGCGGCGTGCCCGGGAAGATTGTCGGGACTATTGTAGGCCGGGTTGCCTTCTGGGCAGTTACGCTTGATCCGGCGGTCAAGACCATCGAAAAGCCGGCAGACTTCAGAGGAACAACGGTGGCATGCTTCAAATTTCCTAACACTGCTCACGCTCTGGCTCTGAAAACCTTCCAAAAGGGAGGTTTGTCCGTGGGAAAGGACGTTAACATCGTGCCGGTCAATTATGGGGCGGTCATGGCCCAACTGAGAAGCCGACAGGCAAACGTCGCTATGGTTCTTGAGCCTGCTGCAAGTCTCGCGATAAGCGAAGGGGCTCGCATCGTCTACTCATATCCAGACGACTGGGGGAGCTTCGCCTTCACGGGATTGGCGACGACACAAGACTACATCGACAAGGATCCGGAAACCGTTGCGAAGGTTGTCAGGGCTCTTGAGCGGGCGATGCGCCTCACGCACGAGAATCAGGAAGAGGCAGTCGCGGCGGGGCAGAAAGCCTTTCCGGACCTCTCCAAGGAAGTGATCCGAATGGCTGTGGCGCGCATGATCTCGGAAAAAACACTGCCGGAACACATTATTGTGGACGCTGAGGGATGGCAGAAGGCGCTTCAGCTCTGTGTCGACGTTGAGAAGCTGAAGCAAACCTATCCTACGGAGCAGTTCGTCGACAATACCTTCGCCAAACGAGCCATGGAAGGGCCCTGACGCCCTGTCCTTGGCCAGCTCACTCGCGGGAGGTAAGGAGGACTGTTGTGGTGAACCGCTAAGGGCCAAGCGGCCACCGTGGCAGCTTCGGACAGCGGAGGAAAGGGCAGCAGTGGAAGAAGGGCCTCCAGATAAGGTTAGCTCCATGGATAGAGAACACATAGAGCACCACATGGCAAGCGAGAAGCATGTCGAGGCATGGGGCCTAGGTTTGGCCTATGACGGGAAGCATATTCTCGATGGCATTGACTTCAGCATCGCAAGAGGCGAGATTGTCGCCGTGATTGGTCCCTCTGGCTGCGGCAAGACGACGTTCCTGAGTGTGCTTGCGGGCATTCTTGTGCCCTCGTGCGGCACAGTCCAGATCAACCGGGCTCCCGACCAGCTACACGCGACCAAGTGTGCCTATATGTTCCAGGACGACCGCCTGCTCCCATGGCGGAACCTCCTGGACAACGTCCTGATTTCGGACGAAATCCGACGCATTTCTCCTGTCCGGAAAAGAGCGGCACTTGGCTTTCTATCTGCTGTGGGGCTTGAAGGCTTTGAAGCGTATTATCCACACGAGCTTTCGGGAGGCATGCGCAAGCGAGCCGCCCTAGCGCGCACTCTTTTTCAGGACGGGGAACTTGTGCTTCTCGACGAGCCAGAGGCCAGCATTGACTACTTACTGAGGCTGAAGCTGGAACGCCTGATCTTTCAATATGTTACACAGAACGCCAGATCACTCATAATGGTGACCCATAGTCACGATACCGCTGCCGCGCTTGCTGATCGGATTGTCCTGATGACCAGATCCCCTTCGCGTATCCAGATGGTCTTCGACGCGGGCCTGGCACGGCAGTATGGAGGCCCGACAAAAGCAAGGCACGCCACCGATTTCTTTGATCTGACCACAGCACTGTTGGACAATTGTCTGGAGGCCGACGCCGATGCGCGCATCAGTCCGTAAAGTACCAATCTGGGCGAAGGCCATTCCCCTTGTCGTCTTTCTTTGTCTTTGGGAGGTCGCTGCTCGGCATATGACCCGAGGGGTCTTCTTCTTTGGCTCGCCGTATTCGGTAGGGCGCTATCTGGTAGTAAAATCGATAGATGGAAGCTACCTTGTCAACCTTGGGGTGACCCTCTTGGAGACGACTGCTGGGTTTGTCATTGGGAACTTGGTAGGCTCATTCTTGGGGCTCAGCTTCTGGTATTCGCCGCGATTGTCACAGGTTTCCAGGCCCTACATCGTCGCTCTTGGATCTATCCCGATATTCGCTGTCTCTCCGATCGTTATCATCTGGTTCGGCATCGGGCTTCCGTCGAAGATAGCGCTCGCGGCAATTTCCACGATGGTCGTTGCAACCGTACACGCATTTGAGGGCGCTAGCCAGACGGATCCCAGGCTGTTGGAGCTGCTGCATTCGATGAGAGCCTCCAAGTTCACAGCTTTCAGAAAGGTCGTGGTTCCATCGGCGATTACTTGGCTCTTTGCAGGGTACAGAATGAATGTAGCATTTGCGCTGCTGGGGGCATTCATAGGGGAGTTTATCTCTGCAGAGGCGGGCCTGGGCCACATGATCATCCAGGCAATGGGCCTTTTCAACATACCGCTCGTGCTTGCAGGCGTGGTTGGGCTCTGCGTCATTTCCTTCGTGTTGACAAGTATGGTGAACCTTGCCCAGAAGTGGCTGATTCCATGGAAAGTGCGGAGGAGGATCGAGAAATGTCGGCCGGCAGCATGAAAGTAGAACTCAGGGACGGGGTCATCTATGGCCCAGTCCGGTCCAGACGGTTGGGGCGCTCGCTGGGGATTAACCTGCTTCCTGCGTCAGCGAAGTTCTGCAACTATGATTGCGTATATTGTTTCTTTGGGCCTACTAGTGTTTCACCCAAGCAACGCAGGGATTCCAGCTGCCCCAAGATGGGTGACATTCGTGCTGCTGTCGACTCTGTAGTCCAGCGTGTTCAACGCCAGGAACTGAAGGTCGATTTTTTCACGTTCTCCGGGAACGGCGAACCGACGCTGCATCCAGAGTTTGCCGGCGTGACACACTATGTGCTTGAGAAGTTAAGCTCACTCAGTCCCGCTCCCCAGACGGCGATTTTCACGAATGGTACACTTCTGGGACGCACCGCTATTCGCCGCGCCATAAGCCGCATCGACCAAGCAATCGTCAAGATCGACATTGTCGACGAAGTGTCCTTCCGAACCGTCAACCGGCCGCTTGTGGAAACTCGTCTCAGGGATATCGCAAAAGCGGTTGCCCAACTACCCAACGTCCGTATTCAGACTGCTGTGATGAAGAGAGGCGGTGTCCTGTACGAGAAAGCCGCTTGGGACTACTACTGCAGCCTGATAAAAGTCGCTTCCCCCCAAGAGGTACAACTGTATAATGTGGTCTATCCTCCCGCAGAGGAAGGCGTGGAGGCTGCGACCATCGATGAGATAAAGATGCTCGCAAAGCGGCTTCGCGGACGTCTCCGCGTGTCGGTCAAGGTCTTCCACCTGACGGAGTCTTGATGAACACTGAGAGCCTCAGACACTTGGACAGCCTTCAGTCGCTTACCCCTCCTTTTTATGAAGGCCAAG
Organism: Nitrospiraceae bacterium; assembly: GCA_011682535.1. Classification (GTDB taxonomy): domain Bacteria; phylum Hydrogenedentota; class Hydrogenedentia; order Hydrogenedentales; family SLHB01; genus JAACEL01. The sequence continues at coordinate 5,076 of JAACEL010000136.1, forward strand.
TACTGTGGTCTTCAGTGCGGGAGGCTTGCAGTCTTGTCGACCTAACAGCCGACTTGACGGACTTCGGTGCTTTGCCATTGGTCGGGGGGAGATATGCCTATCGCGGGGCATTCGCCCTCGCCTTGGAGAAGGTACGACAGGCGGCGCTCGACATTGGCCTTAAGCAAGGTTTCGAGCAATGGTATCTGCCCAAGGTGGTGCCGCAGTCGGTGCTGGAGAAGTTTGGCTGCGTTCAGGCCTGGCCCTACTATCTGCTTAAGGTAGTGCCCTTTGTCGAGGACCTTGATCCGAGGCCCCACGGCGTTTCGGATCGCCGCGAGCCCTTCTGTCTTGATCCTGTCCAGTGCGCTCCAGTATACGAGGTGTTGGAGAAGTACGGCCTCCTTGGGGACCATCCGCTCAAAATCGTGGATCTTTCGGGATACACTTACCGCAATGAATATGAGGACACCTTGGACACTCCTGTCCACACAGTCGAGTTTCTTAGGGCTGAGTACGTGTTTGTCGGCCGAGGGGTTGTGCGCGAGATGCGAAGAAGACTCCTCGAGCAGTACTTCAGCATTCTTGACATGCTTGGTATGAAATGGCGCCTCATCGTTGGCAAGGGCTGCTACGATGTCCCCACCGAGGAGGACAAGCGGGGATACGCAGAGGCCGCCGACATCGAAGACGTTCCTGTACTTGACATCGAAGTCTATTCGGCTTCTCTGTCAAGCTGGGTGGAGACGGTAGGCGCCAGCCACAGTTATGGAAGAAGAGTAGAAGCATTCGGCAGCCCTCCCCAGCAAGGCTACGAAAGCGGCTGTGTCGGCGTAGGCCTCACGCGCTTTGCGGCGCTTTGCTTTGAGTACCTGGGGCCAGAACCGGAGAAGTGGCAATTCTAGACTCTGGAGAGCGTGGCCATGAAGCTGGTCGTCCATTTAGTGAGCCCACTCCCCTTGTATTACCCGCTCTACCTTGCGTGTCAGCGATTTGGCGAGGAAGTCGAATTTCGAATGGCAGACACGGACTTCCTGGGGAATCTCCGCCTGACCATGCACGCACATGCCCGCACGTCCGATGCCGTACATGTCGCATTGACGGGAATCGAGGACATCCAGGAAGATTACTCAAGAGCTTGGCAGGCCCTTTCTGAACCCGACCGGGAGCGGATGCACGAGGACCTCAGACGCGAAGCTGAAGGGCTCAAACGGCCTGTGCCGGTCAATACGGATGAAGACCTGGAGAGGATCTTCTTGTTGAAGAAACGGGACACGTTGTGGCTTCACTTGCCAATCGTTACCCGTTCTCCTGTCTTCTTGGTGGGGCCGTCCTCAGCAGCGCCCTCCGAGGGTGACAATCGCGGTCTCGCCTATCCTGTCTCGACCTTTGAAGAGTGGCTGGCTGTGGCCGAGGCGATAAAGTCTGATGGCAAGAGAGTCTCTTGCTATCCCAGAGGCACAACGGCGTACCGTTTTGTGAGTAACTGGATTAAGACACAAGGGCTTGATCCTGCGGAAGTGCTTGTCGGCACGGTGGGTGAGCCCGAAGGACCGATTGAATTCGGCATCAACGAGCTTGAGAGGATGGACTCGAGTCTGTCTCAGGAACAGAGGGTAGACTACGCCGTGACCCTCAATCCTTGGGACGTCATAGTAGACAACAAATGCGAGGTGCTTCTCGGTCCACCACCTCAGTGGGTGTTTTTCACCTGTTTGTTCTCGTCGCACATGCAGTACCTGAGTAACAAACAGCGGCATTTCCTAGAAAGGTTCCGCAATGTCCTTGCCACGGAGATGGTGGATCTTTACGAATTGAAAGAGCAGGATGGGATTGACCGGCGGATCGCGGATATCTTGACCTTCTATGGCCTGAAAGAAGACCACAGTATCGGGAAAACCTTCGAAGGTTCCCAGTTTGTCTGCCTCCGGAGAGACGGTAGACCCGAGACGCGTCTGTGCGCTTGGTTGCCGGGTCCATTTTGCCATGAAGGAAAATGTAGGGTGCTCTGTGATTGCCCAACAGAGCGACAGCGGTGTACGACCCATGCGGCAGGCGCACGGGACGCATTGGAGAAGTACATGAGGTATTCGCAATGTGTTGGCATGCACTATGCAGAAGGGGGACCCGGTGCCGACAGGGCGTTCTCCAAGGACAGACAAGATAAGGAAGTTAGGAGCTACGTTGTCCACCAGATTGGTCTCGAACAGCAGAAGGAAGAGACACGCAGAGAGAGGGAAGAGTTCAGCAGAGTGGCACACTGGAGGGGCCTAGAGGATGAAGTAAGGGGCATTACCGACAGGATCAAAGACCTCGAAAGGGCAGCAATGCGTGTGCAGGCCCGGATTAGCCTACCTTCGGGGGAGCTTTTCCGAGGACTTGCCGATATGGAGGTGCTGTTCCAATCGAAAAGCCAGTTCTATTTCCGGTTAATCGTCAAGGAGAAGGAGGAGGCGGTTTCTGGAGAGTGGTCCGCCGCCGGAGTGGATTCCCTAAAGACAGGTGAGGAGTTGCTAAAAAGGTGCCGCGACAAAGACCTGGATCCTCGGGATATCAATATGGAGTTGGTCATCAGCCAGGAGGACAATGGGGGGGTTGCGGTCGATACGATACACGAAGCCAGGGGAGAGGGGAAGAAATTTAGGCGCAAATGGAAGAAGTACCCCCTTGTGCTGTGCGCCTACGGCTTGAACACGGGCCGCCGATTTCTGACAGAAGCCGCAATCCTGTCCAAGGATCTCGGCCCGGAAGATGAGGACGATCGGAGAAAGCTTTTTCGCTTCCTCAAACTGATCATCCTTCGGGCGAAGGCCCCAGACTACTTGGGCCACGAGAATGAGGAACTCCCTACCCCTCTGCTCTATGATGCGCAGTTGGTCTGGGCCGCCCTCGACGCCAAGGAGTCTAATTCCGACCTTGAGGTTTGGTGCACGCGTGTGGGTCCAATCAGGAGACTCCGCGATCTGCTAGAATGCCCGGACCTGATCCCTAAGGATGGCGTTGACCAGGCAGTTGATGATCCCAAGCATCCTCTCTGGAGCGTGGTTTCTGGTTTGGAATTCGGCCGAAGGCCGGCTGATGTCCTGATGCCGATCTATGATTTACTGGCTACTGAACTTGCTCCCCGCAAGGCATGGATGGCGCGGGATCCAAGGCCATGTTGCTTGGCGACCAAAATCGAGTTGGATACGACTTGCGAGGACGAACTGCGAATTTGGATCACCTGCGAGGAGCATCTGCCGATTGCCAGGCTGTATACAGGCAATGAAGCAAAGCGCCATGGCCTGAGCGGAGCGTTGTACAAATTGGCGCGCAGTATGGGCCAGAGGGGATGGTTCCCGATGATCCAATTCGAACATGATCCGCAGAAGAGCATGCTTGAGGCAGAGCAGCGATTCGTGATCGCTGTCTCTCCGTTCTCCTCCGAGCAGAAACAGACGTGGCTGCTCTTGCGGCTAAGCCGCCCCAAGCCGACAGCGGATTCCAGAACAGAGGATACGTCCATGGAAGAGCCGTGTACGCCTAGCAAGTTGTAGCGAGGTCGGAAGACATGCCCGGACAGTGCGAACTGGTGTTCAAACTTGCCAATTTGGAGGCCGGCGCTGAGAAAGAGGATCGGCTTCGGTTTCTCAAGCGAAACGTTGACGAGCGATTCTGCCACGTTGAGCGGGAGGACGTAGCCTCTCTTCAACGCGGCCTGAGCACCATGGTGATTGAAAGGCCTACGTGCCTTCTGTTGTTCATACACATTAGTCGATGGCCTTCGCTTGGCAGTGACATGCAGCAATGGAACGGTGACCTGAAGCGAGTGTGTTGTGTGGTGGTATTCGGCGGAGAGGGGATTGCGGGGCGGCAAGCAAAGGCTCTGCAGGAGGCGGCGTCTGAAGCCAACATGGCAGGGCGGGTCAGAGTGTACCTTGACGAGTTTCCGCCACGGAACTCCACAGCAAGGGCGAAGCTGCGACAGCTGGTCAAGTGCTTTGAGCGCGGCGCCCTGCAAACCGCACCCGACTGGACCGAGTTCAGCAAGCTCAGCCTGCAAGTCGAGACGGAGCCGACGGCGGAGACCCCGCTCGGGATCCTGGGATTTCTGATCGCCGGCTATGTCGAGGCGCGAAGGCCAAAGAGCGATGGCAAGGGGCCGGACAGTGGTGTGTTTGCAGCTCCGGCACGGGAGTCTGTTGGCCAGGAGGCCCTTGTGGCCACGGCGTTTGCCGATGCCGAGACACAGCGACTTTTCCGTCCGCGCGAAATGCTACACCATGGAATCCCCGTCAAGCTGGAATCGGTCGACGATTGGGGATGGTTCTGGTTTGACGAGTGTTTGCCCGCTGCTGAGGAGTGGTCTTGGTCACGATTGCAGGAGATGCTGCCGGATCTGGCTGGCGCGTCTGCAATGAAGTCCCTTTGGGAACTCATTCGGGCGGAGTGGTTCGGACAGCCAAAGGACCTTCGCATGCGTGAGGTCTGCCGTGATTGGGGTCAACCGGAAATGGATACATTGATCCAGAAGGCATACGATGAGTACGGGGCATTCTATAAGGAGCATTGGGGGCCGGCTCTGGCAGATCAGTTGGAGCGCCGGAGGAACGCCCTGAGCCACGGCCTGCTAAAGAATGCTTTTCTGCATGGCCTTAACGCGGGGAGAAGTGACCGTACAGTCGAGCAGAGAGGAGAGTGGATTTTGGCGGCGTGGGCATGGCTCTCAGGCGAGAGCCCCCAGTCTCAGTCCTCTTCACACGGAGTTGTTTCAGTAATGGGGGCGCTTAGGACGTGGCCCGCCTTGCGGTGTGCGTTGCGGAGACTCTTCGGTGAGATTCCCGGCGAATATGGCTTCTGCCTTACTCCAGAAGGCGAGGGCGCAAGGAAGGCATTGTTTGAGGGGGAGCAGGCTCCGGTTGAGGTCGCCGCAAGGTTCGTCCGCGAGTTTCGCAGTCGGCCCCTCGCGTCGCGGGACGAGAAGCTAATGTTGCTGGAGGAGTTCCTTGATGCGGTCGACGGGATTTCGCTACTTCTACGGAGAATGCGACTCGTGGACAATCCCGAGGGCGCCTTTGGCGGCCTTTTTGCCTCAATGAGTTGCTGGAGTGGGAGTGTCATGTAAGTGGACAGAGAACTCAACATACTAGTCATAGACGATGAGCTGTGCCGGCCTGAGCGATTGAGTACGCTGAAGGCGGCCTATGGGGAGTTGGAATCTCGCGAGCCCCCATTTGTCTTCCACTATGAGACTGCTGAGGAGAACAGGAACAAGTACGGCGTTGGTCCAGCTCTTCGCAGAATTGAGTTGATTCCAGATCTCGACGTTGTTGTCCTCGATGTCATGTTCGGAGATCAGGCAAATCGCCTCGGTTTAGACATTCTTGAGGCCGTTAGGCAGGAGCACCCCCTCCTTCCCGTCATCATCATGACGTCCCTAGAAGGGGAGATAGAAGTTGTTGAGAAGGCCATGGAATTGGGGGCAAACGAATACCTGATCAAGATGCCCACCCTTACCGAGTTGGAAGAGACGCTTCGGTCGTATGCGCTACCACCTACATCTGAAGGTCGCTTCGCCATCTGGGGCAACTGCTCGGCGATCCGACATACCCGAGCCCTGATCGCCCGGGTATCTGCTGCCGGGGGCCTATCCGTGCTTGTAACTGGTGAGAGCGGCACTGGCAAGGAACTTGCTGCACGGGCGATCCATCGACAGGGGCCAAGGCGCGGTGGTCGCTTTGTGGCCAAGAACTGCGCATTCGCCGACCTGCAGCTCCTTGATAGCGACCTCTTCGGCCATGAGAAGGGTGCCTTTACGGGAGCCGACAGGCAGCACGTGGGGCGGATAGAAAGGGCCGATAAGGGCGTACTTTTTCTGGACGAAATTGGGAGTATCGTCCCCGCTCTTCAAGGAAAGCTTCTACGGGTCCTGGAA
>JAACEL010000516.1 GCA_011682535.1 Nitrospiraceae bacterium
TTGGCACCACCAGGAAGTCGATGGCTACGATTTCTTTGGCGTGGTTAGTCAATAAACTGCGCCACGTTTGATTCGGGGGTTTGGATGTGTGAGCCATGTACTTCTCGACCGTAGATTTCGCTACAATGATACCGAGTTTTGCCAGCTCGCCGACGATGTGCGGTGAGCCCCAGGTCAGGTTCATCGTGGACATCGTACGTATTAGCTCTTGGACCTCCTTGGATGTCGCAGGGCGGCCAGGTTCACCCCTTCTAAGTCGTTACATTTCAGGTAGTACGAATTTTCGGGACCCACAAGAAAGCAGAACTGCTTCGGCTTGGCGCATTACAACGCTTGAGCTATGCATGATCACTCGACCTGTTTTGGGGAGAAGTCAACGTTTCCCAAATGTCTTCGACAAGAAGAGGGTTGAAAACGCCGACGCCCCGCACAGCAAAACGTTGTTCGCCATTGTAAAGAACAGTCCCGGCGGCAACGTGCTTGAGGTCGAGAGCCCCAAATCTTTCAAGGCCCTTTACGAATTCTGTGCTAAACGTCGCAGCGGACTTTATCTCCACAGGCGTAATCGCGCCCTTTTCTCGAATGAGTAGGTCAACTTCATTGCCGTGGGAATCCCGAAAGAAATAGACCTCGGGTCTGATTCCCTTATTCAGAGCACCCTTAATAATGTCAGCAATTACAAGATTCTCATACAGGCCACCACGCAGAGGGTCACGAGACGCCTGTTCCTCGGTGTGGATGCCTAAGAGAAAAGCGGCCAAGCCGGGATCCGTGAAGTAGATTTTAGGAGATTTGATGACACGTTTTCTGATATTCTCGAAGAATGGAGGTAGTTCGAACACAACGTATGATGCCTTCAACACACTCACCCAATTCTTGATGGTGGTGCTGGACACGCCCACGTCACTTGATAGCGAAGAGAAGTTGACAAGCTGCCCAACCCGACCAGCCAGCAATGTGAGAAATCGCTGGAATTGGGTGAGGTCACGCAACTGAATCAAAGCGCGCACATCCCGCTCGACATAAGTTTGCAGGTAGTTGTTATAGAATCTTCGCGGCTCCAATTTCTCTTCATGCAGCCGGGGATAACACCCTTGAACAATGAGATCGAAGGGCCCCCACGTGCGCTTATAATGACGAAGTTCCGGAAGCGAAAAAGGCCATAAGGTCAACATGGCCGTACGACCGGCCAGGGACTGGCTGATAGCCTCATGCAATTTCGGTTGGTGACTTCCAGTCAAGAGAAACAGTCCCGCCCGCCCAGTCTTATCGACTATTCCCTGGATATATGAAAGCAAGACGGGGAGGCGCTGGACCTCATCGAGGACTGCGCCATCCGGCATCTGGCCCAGGAATCCTCTGGGATCGGCTTCGGCGGCCAGCCGCACGTCAGGATCCTCTAGAGAGACGTATGGCATATCCGGAAATGTCCCGCGAACCAAAGTTGTCTTGCCCGATTGACGGGGCCCCAGGATAGTGACGACGGGATACTCCGAAGCGGATTGAAGTAATTCCTTTGAGATTGTGCGTGTGATCATGCCCTCATTCTACCCGACGCGATGGGCAAATCTCAAGTAAAAGTTTGCTTTTACACCAAAACTCCGCTGCGTGCTTGTAACTATATAGATCGTTGGCGGATGCAGAAAGTTCAATGTTTTCAGTGCGGATGAATATTTGCGGGGCAGAAGCACTACCGTTAGTTCTTGCCCTGCAACAAGAACGAGTTTTCGGGAACCACAATCTCACGAACGTGGTTTTCGCTCGTCCCGCCACCGGTGTTCGATTCCGTCCCGCCAAGTTCGGGCAGCTTCTTCGAGTTCGGCGATGCGTTGCGGGTGTTCGTCCTTGAGGTTGATCTGTTCGGCCATGTCCTCGTCGAGGTTGGCCAGGTGAACGGCATCCTCGGCCGGGGCGCCTTCGACGAGTTCGCCGTTTAGAACAAGCTTCCAAGGGCCTTGTCGCACCGCGGTTTGCTCGCCCATCTCCCAGAAGATCCGGTCGTGCGGTGTCGGGGTGCCGTCTGCCACCATGGACATCACATCGAGACCGTCCAGTTCATAGGCGGACGGGTCGCCGCCGGCGGCTTTGAGGAAGGTGGGAAAGATGTCCATGGCTGCGCCCGTTTCGCGGATGACTTGTCCGCCGGGGATTCGGGCTGGCCAACGCATGAGGGCAGGCATGCGGATTCCGCCTTCGTACAGGCTGAACTTGTGGCCTTTGAGTTTACCGCCGGACCCGCCGTAGTAGGGGTCGCGCGTGCCGTCGAGCCAGTTCCGGGTTTCGCGGGAGGGGCCGTTGTCGCTCTGGAAGAAGATGGCCGTGTCCTCGGCGATCCCTTCCTGCTCGAGGGCGTCCAGGATTGCGCCGACGCTGTCGTCGACGGCGCTAAGCATGGCGGCCATGATCTGCCGGTCCCAGGAAAGGTCCGGGAAGCGGTCCAAGTACTTTTGCGGGGCGTGCATGGGATAGTGAGGCGCGTTGTAGGGCACGTACAGAAAGAACGGGCTTTCGCTCTTCGCCGCTCGATGCACGTAGTCCACGGCTCGTTCGGTGATCATCTCCGTGAAATAGCGGCCGTTGTCGTAGATTTCCCGTCCGTTCTCCCAGAGATCGTGGATAGGATCTTGCTTGCCGTCGGCCATTCCCCAGTAGAAGATGTGGGAGTAGTAGTCAATGCAGCCGGCCAGGAACCCGAACCATTCGTCGAACCCGTGATTCTCCGGCCGGGAACCTTCGGCCAAGCCGAGATGCCATTTCCCGAACATGGCGGTTTGGTACCCGAGAGGCTTGAGCGCCGCGGCGAGCGTCGGCGTCTCTTGCGGGAGTCCCAAGGCCGTGCGATGTCCGGCGAGAATGGATCGTACGCCCGCGTTGCCCGGGTATCGTCCCGTCAACAGGGATGCCCGAGACGGAGAACAGATGGGGCAATTCGAGTACCAATCCGTGAACCGGACGCCTGAGGCGGCAATTCGGTCGAGGTGGGGGGTCCGAAAATCGGTTGCACCCATGCAGGACAGGTCGCCGTATCCCTGGTCGTCAGTGAGAAACACGATAAAGTTAGGTTTTTTCATGGGCGTTCCTTTGGTCGATGCGGCAGAGGTCAGGGCGGATTGTAATCCGCCTTGAGCCCTACCACGGCCCCGAAACCATGCCACGCGCCTCAACGCCCCAACACTTCGGCGCCACGGCCCTGCGCGATGAGCGAAGTGTAGGTGCTTAACTCGTCTTGCGTGGACGGTTGGGTCAGGTCGATGACTTGGCCACGTTCCGCGGAGCAGGTAGGCGGCTTGGCACAGCTTCGTGATCTCGAGTCCATAGCGGAAATTGAGCAGCCCGTCCTTGCCCTCTTTTTTGAAACAGGCCAGGCGACCACCATCTTCGTCGTTAAGGTCTCTTAATTGTTAACTGGATGCCGTAGATTTTCTCAGAATTAAAAGATCTTTGCCTCTTTTCTGCTCTTATTCTACATATTTTCTCTTCTCTTGTCAATTGGACTTCTTCCTTTCGTCAA
>JAACEL010000517.1 GCA_011682535.1 Nitrospiraceae bacterium
GGAACGAGTGGGTTACCCGTGCGTGGTCAAGAGTCCGTGCCAGGGCTCGAGCGTCGGCATGGCCATCCCGCAAGACGCCCAGGCGCTACGCGACAGCCTGCCCGGGATCTTCGCCTACGGCGACGAAGTCATGGTGGAGGCCTTTGTGCGCGGTACCGAGGTCACGTGCGCGGTGCTGGATCTGGACCCGAACGCGGCGGCAATCGCGCTGCCGGTTACGGAGATCCGCCCGATTTCGTCGACTTTTTTCGACTACGAAGCCAAGTACACGCCCGGCGCCAGCGAGGAAATCACGCCAGCGGAGATCTCGGAGGAGATGACGCGGCGCGTTCAGGAGGTCGCCGTGCGCGTCCACAACGTGGTAGGGTGCGGGATCTGGAGCCGAAGCGACTTTATCATCGACGACGACGGCCCCGTGTGGATCGAGGTCAACACGGTTCCCGGCATGACGCCGACATCGCTGTATCCCCAAGCGGCCGCCGCCGCCGGTATCGCGTATGACGAGTTGTTGACGCGGTTCATCGACGCGGCCATCGCGAGTAAGAAGGACAACTGACATGGCGATCACGTTCACCAAGATGCACGGTCTGGGTAACGACTATCACTTCATCGACACGGAGAAGTGCCCGGTCGAAGATCCCGCCGAACTGTCGCGCCGGATGAGCCACCGCCACCTCGGTGTCGGCTCCGACGGCATCATCCTGGTGCAGCCGGGCGACGCCGGCGATTTCCGCATGCGGATCTTCAATGCCGACGGCAGCGAAGCCGAGACTTGCGGCAACGGCATCCGCTGCTTTGCCAAGTACGTCTATGAACGCGGAATGATCGACCGCACCGACTTCGTCATCGACACGCTGGCCGGACCCAACCGCGTGGTGCTTACCACCGATGGCGCCAAGGTCGTGTCGGTCCGCTCGAACATGGGCGAACCCAAGTTCGAGCGCGGCGAGATCCCCATGGAAGGCCCGGCGGGGCGCGTGATGGAAGAAGCTCTCGTGCTCGACGACCGCACCGTGCGGGTGACCTGTGCCAATATCGGCAATCCGCACGCGGTCGTCTTCGTCGACGACGCCACGGCGGCGCCGCTGGCGGAGCTGGGTCCGCGGATCGAGAACCACCCGAAGTTTCCCCAGCGCACAAACGTCGAATTCGTCACGGTTAAAGACCGCGCCAACATCGTCATGCGGATCTGGGAACGAGGCAGCGGGATCACCATGGCCAGCGGCAGCGGGTCGTGTGGCTCAGCCCTGGCTTCGATGATTACGGATCGCGTCGATCGGCGTGTCAACGTTCATCTGGTCTACGGCGTTTTAAAAATTGAATGGGCGGACGATGGATTCGTCTATCAAGAAGGCCCGGCTACCGAGGTGTTCACGGGCGTGTGGGACCCGAACGTCGGGTAGCGAATTGTGGCGCGCCCGAAGCGCTCAGTGGAACCCGAGTCGCGCTCGGCCGCGCTGACACCCAATGGGTGATGGTCGCGTTTGGCTAGAGCTTGCCCCGCGCGCCACGTGGAAGATGTGGGATGATTTGAGGGAATAGTCACCCCCCTCAGGCGTCCTGAAAAGAAAAATACACGGCCCCCCTCGACCGTCCGTCTCCCCAGATCTCCGGCCGAGGGCGGCCGTGCCGGCCCCTCTTCTCCAAGAATTGCCCGAACTTTGAAGCCCACCGGCGCCAAAGCCCAGTATGTCGCTCAGCGAATGTCCGCGTCGAAATATTTCAACACGGCCATCAGGCCCTTGGCCTGTCTGAGCATCGTGGCCTTGAGTCCCTCGCGCCGGAGTTTCTCCTTCGCATCCCGCCGCGATTTGGCCACCACAACTCCGCCCACGAACGACTTTTCCTCGTCACCCTCGGCGCGGATGGCGTGATACTCATACGTCGGCATTCACAACTCTCCCATAATTCACACGTCAAGATTGTAGCACGTTCCCCGTCTGCTGCCAACTGTTTTCTTGAAAAGACGCCCTTTTCGGACAAGTCCCCGCAACGACCTCTCTGAAATCCGCCTATTGTGGCGTATTTGTAACTATCGCGATTCTCCCACGCATGCGCCGGTTGAAGTGAGTCTGTGACGGTGCTACGATCATCCCCGAACAGGTGAGGACGCGCCCGCATGACAACGCCCATCGAAGAAGAGCTTCAGCACGAAGGTAGCTACGCGACGATTCCGTTGACGTCGCTACGCACCGACAGCATAGCGGACTTCGACGTGTTCTTCCGTCCGCAGCCGCATCAGCCGCTGGTGCTGTACGCCAAGCGTAACGTTCCGTTCACCGAGCAGGCACGCAAGCGGCTCGTCGCCAGCCACCTTTACGACGTCTTCATCCACGAAAGCGACCTGGGGGCCTACAACCGCTACATGGAGAGCAATCTCCAGGCCATCATCAATGACCCGCGTATCCGAATGCAGGAAAAGGTCAACGTGCTTTACGCCGCCGCGTCGAGCGTCGTGGAACAACTCCTGCGTGCCCCGCCGGATCTTAAAACCGTGCGGCGCAGCCGCGAGATCGTTGGGCACACGGTCAATTTCATCCTGTCGGACGAGCGGATCCTGAGTCAGATGATGCGGGCCATCGCGTCTGTCTACCACATCTACACGCACAGCGTAAACGTGCTCATCTACTGCGTTGCCTTGGCTCAGCGCGCCGGCTACGGCCACCCCTCCACCCTGCGCGAACTCGCCAGCGGTGCCCTGGTGCACGACATCGGCAAGGGAAAGATTGACCCCGCCTTGCTAACCTCGCCCAACCCCCTGACCGAGAACCAATGGGAAAGCATGCGGCGCCACCCGGTGTACGGCTACGAGATGCTGGCGCCCACGGGGAGTCTCGGGGAAATCGCCCTCGACATCGTCCTCCATCACCACGAGAACGTTAATGGCGATGGCTACCCCGACGGCCTCGCCCCCGAACTGCTCTCCCCTTTCGTGCGTATGGTAACCATCGCGGACTGTTTCGATGCGCTGACCACCGAACGGCCGTTCCAGGCGGCCAATAACACGTTTGACGCCCTCACCCTGATGAGAGACCAGATCGCCCTCGGCCTCGACCCCGAACTGTTCAAGATCTTCGTCTCCATGATGGGCAGCATCCCGCAGTAGGGAGGCGGATGACGCGGATCGGGCGGGAGTGTCCTTGAGGGGTCCACGGATTATGGCTCGTGCCCACACAAATGCGCGAACGAGCAAGGATTGCCGCGATTTCGCGTCAAGGGGTGGGATGTCTTTGGGAGGCGCGTTTCTGCGATAGGACTACGCAACGCAGAGGCGCCGGGAACGCCGGGGTTCGCGGAACTCCGGAAACAACGGTCCGGTTGCATCGCGCTCGCGGATGGCGTGAGTGTTTGACTTCCGTCGTGTTTCTTTCATACAATACCTTTCCGTTGAGAGATCCGTGCTCCGCGCGCCTCGACCATAGTTTGGGGATGTAGCTCAGTTGGGAGAGCACCTGTCTGGCAGACAGGGGGTCAGGGGTTCAAATCCCCTCATCTCCACCA
>JAACEL010000137.1 GCA_011682535.1 Nitrospiraceae bacterium
ATGGCTGTCGAACGACTACTACAACCCGAACCTCGCCTCGATGCTCCTGCTCGTCGATTTCTGCGACGACGAGGAAATCGTCAAACGCGCGACGATGGTGACCGACCTGCTGCTGGCCGACATGGCCATCAACAGCTTCCACGGCAGCTTTTGCAGCACCCACGGCCGCAGTTACCAGGAGGACAAACGCTGGGCCGACCATGAACACACGACCGACGCCTTCCGGCTCGTGTTTGGGATGGGCGCCTACCGGGGCGACAGTATGGGCGGCGCCAGCCTGGCCCTGAGCCCCCGCTACCGAATCCCCAGCGTGTTCTACGCGATCGCCACGGACTTCGAACGCGCCGAGATGCTCAACCGGCAACGAATGGGCATTCGCATTGAAGAGGCCGAGCGCTGGGGACTGGGTTTCGACGATCCTGAGGACGGCATGGTGTTCCTCGGCATGGGGGCCTACGCTCACCCGCAAACCGTCAACCTGGTCATGGACATGTTCGACGCCTACCACTGGTGGGAGAACGACTTCCTCAAACCCTTTGCCCAACAGCGCGAACTGATCGATCAATCCCGCAAGAACGGCACACTCTCGCTGGTCGTGCTCGCCGCTCAACACGATGTCGGGCGTAATCTGCGCGACGAAGTCAACATCCTCACCTATCGCACGCCCGACTACATGATGAGCACCGCGCAGGATTATCGCGCAGGCTTCGGAGGCGATCAGCATCACATCTGGCAGGCCACCCTGGCCCCCAACGCGGTCTGCTTCACCACCCACCCGGTGAGCGGTTATGCGCACCAGGAAACGCCCGGCTACTGGGCCGGATCGGGCACGCTGCCCCGGGTGGCCCAGGTCAAGAACGTGACCATCTCCGTGTACAACGCCTCAACGGAACCGGGCATGTACGTCACCGACGCCCTCGATTTCACCCACGCGTGGGTGCCGCGCGACGCGTTCGACGAGGTAGTCGAGCGCGACGGCTGGATCTTCGCCAGGCGCGGCCGGGGCTATCTCGCCTTACGGTCCCAACACCCTTACCGGTGGCAGGACAAAGAAGGTGAGGACAAGGACCGCGAGGTCATCGTTGACGGCACGAAGAACGTCTGGATCTGCGAATTGGGCCGCGAAGCCCAAGACGGCCCCTTCACGCAGTTCGTCGACCGCATCCGCGGGGCAAGCGTGTCGTTCGAAGAACTGTCCGTCACCTACGACTCCCCGGCCCAAGGGCGCCTGGAGTTTGGTTGGCTGGGGCCCCTGCGTCAAGACGCCCAGGAGATACCGCTGGACGAGTACCCGCGCTACAAGAATCCCTACGCGAGCGCCTCGTTCCCCAGCGACGAAGTCACCTTTCGATGCGGCGATCACACCCTGCGCCTCAACTGGCGCACCCTCGAACGCGAAGCATCCGCTTTTCTCAAGCCATCACCCGCTCCCGCGGAGCCCACAACGTAGGAGAGCGCCCGGGAATTGCTTGACGGCTTTTGGCCATTCGGCGTATCTTGTCCAACGACAGACAGCGGGAGATCTCACATTGTCCACAACCTCGGGACCATCAGGGGCCAAGGAGCCGCTCTGTGAGTGTATGAAACAACCCCTGCGGGCTCAGATTGATAGCGGCGAACCTTCTGAGGGAGTCGGCCCGGGTTCCATCCGAGCACAGACTTGCCCGACAACCCCACGTGAGTTGCAACCACACCCCCCAAGCCCTGCGCGAACTGGGGTTGGCGGGTTGCCTGATACTGCATCAGTATAGCGTCTGAAAAGACGATCCGTAGTGCTATAAAAGGAGAGAATGATGAAGAAGCAAGGCTTTACCCTAATCGAGCTACTTGTCGTTATTGCCATTATCGGTATTCTGGCTGCCATCCTGTTACCTGCGCTCGCCCGAGCCCGCGAAGCGGCCCGGCGCGCTTCCTGTCAGAACAACCTCAAGCAAATGGGGATTGTGTTCAAGATGTACGCCAGCGAGAGCAAGGGCGAGAAGTTCCCGCCCATCAAGATTTGGAACATCAGCGACGACAGCGACGACGCGTCGGTCGTCCTCAACGGGGCGTCGGACACCATCTTCGACGGTACGGCCGTCTACCCCGAGTATCTGTCGGACATCAATGTCCTCATCTGCCCGTCCGACTCGCTGGCCAACATCTCGGGCTCCGGCCAGAACGTCCCCGAACGCTGGCAGCACGCGGGCAACATCAACCCGTCCATCGCCGGCACCATCGACCCCAAGCGCATCGACTCGACGAGCTACATCTACTTCGGCTGGCTGATGAATGAGGATCTTATCGACCTGGACGGCGGCGTAGCCTCCACGGATCCGGCGTGGAACGCCCTGGCCGACGGCAATATATTCCTTCTCACAAAGTTCGCCGAGATCATGGCTTCAACCGAGCCCGGCCCGCGCGACGCGGACATGGATGTGGGTGCCCCCTACGGCAATTCGGGCGGCAGCACGGTGTACCGCTTGCGCGAGGGCATCGAACGCTTCATGATCACCGACATCAACAATCCCGCCGGCTCGGCGCAAGCCCAGAGCGAACTCGCCGTCATGTACGACACCATCAATACGTGGCCGGGCGATTTCAGCCACATCCCCGGCGGCGCGAATACCCTCTACATGGACGGCCACGTGAAATTCCTGCGTTACCCGTCGGACTTTCCGGCCAGCAGAGCGTGGGCCCGGATCATCGAGGCCGCCGGCAGCATGCTGTAGTCCCCTGTTCCTAAACGCTCCGCGCGCCACGGCGGATCACGCTTAGGGCAGCGGCCATTAAGAGCCCCCCCCCAACCAGCAGCGCTGGGATCTGTGCGGCAGGAATCTTCACGCCGTCCGTAGGATCCCAGCCTTCCTGGAATTCATACAGGTTCGTGCTTCCGTCACCGTCGAAATCGTCGCCGGGAAGCACGTCGGCCAAGTCCTCGATGTCGTCAAACGTCGAGAAATCGATGATGCTCTGCTCGAAGTTGTCGCCGAGCCCATCCTCGTCCGCGTCGGCCCATTCATCGGCCCGGTTCGGGAACGCGTCGCCCACGTTGGCCACGCCATCGGCATCGCTGTCCGGCCCACTGACGCGGAACAGGACGTGCGACGGCCGCGCGGCGTCGAAGTAGAGCGTGTTGGTGGCGGCCACGGTGTAGGTATCCTCGTTGAACGGCTCCCCCGTGTTCGGGTTGGCGTCGAACCGCGGGTAGTTGCTGCTGGAGATGTCCAGCCGAATGCGGTGCCCCGCGTTGAACGCGATGCACATCTCCCACAGGTCGATCTCGAATTCGTAGACGGCGCCCGGGGTCAACAGTTCCTCGCCCTCGACCGTGTTGCGATGGCGTGCCCGGACGATCCCGTCGCACACCAGCATCGATCGTCCGTCGGGGTACACGTCGCACAGCTTCGCGGTGAAGTCCGTATCGAGGGCCGAACTCGACGCGTACAGACGCACCAGCACCTTCCCGGTAATCTCGACGTATTCGTCGAGCACCGGTGTCGTGAATACCGCCACGTCGCCGCGAGTCTCCAGGGACTGTTGATCATAGGGGCCCCGGCTGATGGTAAGGTTCGCGCCGCCCAATGTCGGGACGGGGTCGTTGGGGTCGTACACGTACGCGTACGAAGCCTTGGCATCCGAGGGGGCGTCAAGCGCCAGGACGCCACCAGGGTGGAGGTAGAAGGGCACCTCGGTGGCGGGGGGCGGCCATGAATCGGCGAATCGCCACTCGTTTCCAGGGCCCTCCGGTGCGTCCACGTCGCCCAGGACGTAGTAGCACACCGGCGGCTGATCCGTGACGCCGGTGTCCAGACCTTTGACCCAGTGTTCGAACCAGGCGGTGCTGCTGGCGTACGCCGCGGGCGGATTCCCGGCGTTCGCGGGCCACTCGAAACCGCCGGAGCCGTGGCCATGCCCGTAGGGCTCGATGATGAGCCGCTGGTTTCCCTGCGCCCCGGGCTGGCCATTGTTCTGAATGTGCGTGAAGTTGTTGATCGTCCCTTGCAGAAATATGTCGTACCACCCCCCCACGTTCACGATCGGCCAGTCCACCTGTGGGTAGCGGGTTTCAGGATTGGCGTAGGACCAGAATTCCTCGTTATAGAACGGCCGCGTCTTGATCTCGTCCTCGAGGAACTGGCGCGCCGCGGCGCCCCGCCCGTCCATCCAATTCTCCGCCATCGCCTTGCGAAACGCCCCGCCCTGGAACATGGCCTGAGTGTACATATTGGAGGCCGCCACGCTGATGTGCTGCGCGCGAAGCCCCTCGGGATAGCTCCCCGCGAGAAAGTTCTGTGAGATGCCTCGGGCGGATCCACCCATCGTCACGATGTCCCCGTCGCACCACGCCTGAGCGCGCACCCACGCCGCTGTGTCGTAACCGTCCTGGTGGTCGGGCCCCCAGCCGTCATCCAGGAAAGCACGGAAGATGTCACCGGAATCGAAGCAGCCGCGGATGTCCTGCGACACGATGGCATATCCGTAGCCCAGAAAGCTCAACGACGGGAAATCGGTGTTCTTGCCGTAGGGCGTACGATACAGCACAACGGGCCAAGGGCCCGTACCGCTCGGCAGGTAAACGTCCGTAGCCAGTTCGATCCCGTCGGGCATCTCCACCATGTACGTGGTCTTGCCGCCCGTGGCGGTCAGCGCAAAGTCCAGTCCCGAGCCCCCGGCGCGGAAATCGAGTTCAACCACACTGGGCTCTGCCACGTCGGCGTACGTCGGGATCTGGCCGTCGAACACCGCCCCGTCGTACACCTCGTTGCTGTGCGCATACGAGCCGGTGAACACCAGCACCTGGTCAAGGCCGGGGGTAGCGTCGTCGACTTCCAGTTGGAAGTTCCCGGCGGTATCCGACATGACGGTGGCATCGACGGGAATCGGGTCGCCGGCCGCACCAGTCCCCAATGCCGACACGCGCACAAAACCCACCTCCACCCCGGTCACAGGCGCCGACGTGTCCGCGTCCGTGATGGACCCCGTGATGCTAACCATGGCCGAATAAGCAGGCATGCCAACAACGAACGACACAAGCAACAGGGCAAAGAAAAGTCTTTTCACAACCGGCCTCCTGCAACACAACGTCAGTCCGGCGGCCCTCACTGAACCGTCTCAGACAGATGCACTCCACCCCGGGGACCGCTCCCGGACCCGGGTCCGAACTGGACCTCGGCACTGCAAGCAGTATAGACTTGAACACGAAAAAGAACAACGCGGTTCCCGGCAGTACCAGCGTGGAGGCTGTGCGGGTCAGGCACGAATACTTGGGAAGAGCATCGTCCACTACAACAACCTGTGACCTGGATCCAGTGGGATCGGACGATATCAACGTGAGAAGACCTCCCTTCACGCCCCGGACCCTCCTGGCCGTGATCGGGCCCGGCTGTCTCGTCGCGGCAACGGGCGTTGGGGCGGGGGACTTGGCCACGGCGGGATTCGCGGGAAGCGAACTCGGGGTGGCCGTGCTATGGGCGGTCGTCGTGGGGACGGCACTGAAGTTCGCGCTTAACGAAGGCCTGGCGCGTTGGCAATTGGCCACGGGAACCAGCTTAATCGAAGGCGCCAATGAACACCTCGGGCGTCCGTTCCAGGCCGTATTCCTCCTCTACTTGCTCCCCTGGAGTTTCTGCGTCGGCGCGGCGCTGATGGGAGCCTGTGGCGTATGCGTGCACGCCATGCTACCCATCTTTGACGACGCCGCCACCGGCAAACTCGTCTTCGGCGTCGCGTCGAGCCTCCTTGGCCTGGTCATGGTCCAGGTAGGCGGGTACCGCCTGTTCCAGAAGATCATGGGGGCCTGTATCGCCCTCATGTTCGTCACCGTCCTGTGTACCGCCGCACTGATGCGCCCCGACTGGCGCGGGGTGCTCTCCGGACTCGCCGTACCCGTCATCCCCCGGCTCCACGAGGGTGGCCTGGGCTGGACCATCGCCCTGATGGGCGGGGTGGGCGGCACGCTCACCGTCCTGTGCTATGGCTATTGGATACGCGAGGAAGGACGCGAAGGGCCCGAATATCTGGCCACGTGCCGCGTCGATCTGGCCATTGGTTACCTTATGACGGGTCTATTCGGCATCGCGATGGTGATCATCGCCAGCCAGATCGACGCCGACGGCTTGGGCAAGGGGGCCGGCCTCGTCGTCGCCCTCGCCGAGCGCCTCGAGGCCCCCCTCGGGCCCATAGGGCGTTGGGTGTTCCTCATCGGCGCGTTCGGCGCCGTGTTCAGCAGCCTGCTAGGCGTATGGCAATGCGTCCCCTACGTGTTCGCCGATTACTGCGCCTTGGTACTGGGCGACGCCCCCGAACAACGCCGTCAACGCGTCTCCGAACGCTCCAAGACCTACCGCGTCTACCTGCTGGCCCTCGCCCTCGTGCCCATGCTCAAACTCCCTTACCCCTTCAAGAGCATCCAGCAACTTTACGCCGTTGTCGGCGCCGGATTCATCCCCTTCCTCGCCCTCCTGCTGCTGTATCTCAACACCTCGTCCAAGCGCATCGGCGCCCCCCACCGCAACCGGCCACTCACCAACCTCGTGCTGCTGGCCGCCTTGGCCTTTTTCGCTTACGCCGCCTACCTCAAGTTCGCGGGGTAGAGTCCCAGCCCCTGCGTACTCACCAAAATCCCAAAAACCACCCACCGCCGAACCGCCGAATGACTGCCGAATCGACTGTCAGACTGACGAATGCCTGCCGAATTCGACAAACGCGCGCCGCGCCCCCAAAAGCCCGCCAAGAACATTATAAGCCGCTATCAACACACAGCTTACGGAATCGCCATATATAAGGTTAATTATCTTATCCCTCCCGGCATGGTCCTTGCGCTTCCCTCAGTCGCTGCATGAGGAAGTCGAACGACGAACTGAGGAGATGGGCTATGAAATTGTTCAACGCGAAGACGACGAGAGCGTTCGCTGCGCTGCTCAGCCTGCTGGTTCTCGTCCCCCTGATGACGGGATGCCCTGGAACGAGCACGCCATCTACGTCGGACACAACGCCCGCCCCCAACACCCCCGACACGGCGCTCACCGTTGCCCTGAGCAGCACCGCGGCCGATCCCACCGAAGTCTCCCCCATCCCGGTCAGCGTGCGTTTCAGCGCGGCAGTCGCCGTTTTCAGCGCCAGTGACATCGTCACCGAGAACGCGACGGTCGCCAACCTGACCGGCAGCGGCGCCGACTACCAGTTCGACCTCATCCCGCAGAGCGAAGGTCTCGTGTCCGCCAGCATCAGCGCCAGCCTCGTCAGCGCCCCCCACAAGTCCGCCCCCAACTTCAGCCGGTACTACCGCGCCAACGGCCCCGCCGTCACCATGACCACCGACCTTCCCGCCACCACCGCCGCATTCCCGATTCCGGTCAACGTCGAATTCACCAAGGCCGTCACCGGCTTCGGCGCTGACGACCTGGCCGTCACCAACGCCACCGTCGGCACCTTCACCGGAAGCGAAGCCCGTTACACGTTCGAACTCGTCCCCAACGAGGACGGCGCCATCACGGTCGACATCCCCGCCGACGCCGCGTTCGACGCCGCCAGCGCCGGTAACGAGGCCGCCGAACAGTTCGCCATCACCTTCGCCACCGCCCCGGCCCCCACGGCCGTCATCGACATCTACCAGGCCGATTGGCTAGACGGCGCGGCCGTCAGCGCGACGCAGTCCTACGCCCCCATGGCCGTCTTCTTCGAAGGCTGGCAGTCTACGCCCCGCGATGATATCGCTACCTACGAGTGGAACTTCGGCGACGGCGCCGAGACCTTCAAAGGCTTCAACGCCGCGCACGTGTACCAGACGCCCGGCACCTACACGGCTTCGCTGACCGTCACCAACCAGTATGGCTGGTCGGATGTGGCGACGGTCGTCATCGATGTGCTCGCCGCCGACGGCACGACCTATTACGTCGACGCCGAGTACGGTGATGACGCCAATCCCGGCACGTCCCTTGAACAGCCCTGGCGCACCGCCGCCCACGCCTTCAATGGCACGTATCAAGCTGGCGACCAAATTCTCTTTCAGCGCGGACAGACTTTCCTGCTCGAAGGCGGCGCGGTGTCGAGTTCGGCCTGGCGCGACACGCACGGCTACAAATTCGGCGCCTATGGCGACGGCCCCAAGCCCCTCATCCAGCTCGCCGGCACCGGTAGCGGCATCCTCCTCCCCAATCCCCGCTACTTCGCCTACGTCACCTTCGAAAACCTGCACTTCAACATGACCTCCGCGGAAGGCGCCACCAACACCCTCGTCCAGATGACCCAGCAGATTCAGAACGTGCTCTTCCTCGGCTGCGACATCGAGAACTGCGAGAGCGCGTTCCTGATGCAAAACGACGTTACCGGCGCGTTCCTGGTCGACTGCACGGTGTTCAACTCGGCCAGCATGCAGATCTACACCACCTGCGCCCGCGTCGCCATGATCGACAGCGTGTTCGACCTCTCCGAGAACCACATCGCCTACCTCGAAGTCATCAACAAGGGCGTCATCACCGGCAGCACCTTCAGCCGCTCGGCCTTCGGCCGCCACGCCCTGCGCCTCTCCGGCCGCACCGAGCCCACCACCAACAACGTCGTCATCACCAAGAACGACTTCCGCGGCTGGGTCGAGCCCGGCGAGACCCGCTACAACTGGATGCTCGTCCATCTCGCCCCCAACGTCCCCGAACTGCAGTTCATGAGCGACGTCCTCTTCGAAGACAACATCCTGGAAGACGCCGAAACCCTCCTCAACATCGGCAACTTCGAGAACATCATCGTCCGCCGCAACGAATTCCGCACCGCCGACACCTACACCGGCGGCCGCCGCGTCATCATCGGCTCCAAGCACGGCTTCGACACCATGCCCGTCCGCAACTGCCGCATCACTGAGAACACGTTCCTCATGCAGGCCGCCGTCCCCGGCGCCACCTCCATCTTCAGCATCCTCGACTACGACGCCGAGGCCTATGAAGGCCGCACGCGCCACGAGAACATCCGTATCGACAAGAACGAAATCGTGATGGTCGGCGGCACGAGCCGCGTGCTCTGGTTCGAGAGCGCCGACGCCGCCCAGCGCGCAGAAGTCAGCACGAGCGAAAACGTTATCTACAACGCCGCCCAGAACGACGGCCTCTACCAGGTCGGCGGCGGCTTCTACAGCGGCAACGTCTACACCCTGGCCCAGTGGCAGGCCGACACGGGCGACGCCGCCAACACCCAGATCGCCGCCACTAACGCCCCCCTTCCCGGTTGGGCCACCATCTAATATTCATATCGAGTCCGGATCCTCAGCCGGCCTCGTTCATAGCATCATCATGCAGCCAAGAGCGCCCGCGCCCACAGCGCGGGCGCTCCACGCATTTTGATTTGCCCGGGCTAGAAGTGTTTGCGGATGTAGTCGTGAATGAGAATCCGGACCTGCCCCTCGCACTTGCCGCACATCGAGCTGATCTTGGTGCGCTCCTGCAACTCGTCGAACGTGCGGACCCCCTCCAACACCGCTTCTTCGATCTCATGGTCGGTCACCTGCATGCATTGGCAGATGGCCGTCGACTCGCTCACTCGAGTTTTCTCCGCTTGACCGGCGCGTTCGTAGTCGTTGTTGATGGCCGCGCGCAGGGCCTTGTCGCCCAGGATTGGTGCGGACTCATGACGATTTCCCAGCATAAGCCGTGGACATGCCGCGAATCTTGCCAATGACTCGGGGCAGCTTGTCCAGCACGTAGTCAATGTCGTCTTCAGTGGTGGCGCGTCCCATGCTCATACGCACGGAGCCGTGGGCGAATTCCAGCGGCATCCCCATCGCCAGAAGCACGTGGGACGGATCGAGCGAGCCGGACGCGCACGCCGACCCGGTCGACACGGCGATGCCTTCGAGGTCAAGGTACAGCAGGATGGACTCGCCTTCGGCGCCTTGAAAGGAGACGTTCAAGGTATTGGCCAGGCAGTCCGTTGCATGTCCGTTGAAGCGGACATCGGGGATCTTGTCTTCAATGCCCGCCCGGAGGCCTTCCTTCAGACGCACGAGGCGGTCATGCTCGGCGGGCATTTCTTCGCCACGCATTTGAACCGCCTTCCCCAGGCCAACGATGCCGAGGGTGTTTTCCGTGCCCGCGCGCCGGCCGCGTTCCTGATGCCCCCCGCGAATCAGCGGGCAGAACCGCGCGCCGCGTTTCACATACAGCGCGCCGATGCCTTTGGGACCATACATCTTGTGCGCCGACAGCGTCAGGAAGTCGACGTCCAAGTCGCGCACGTCGATCGGGATTTTTCCCACGGCTTGGACGGCGTCGGTGTGAAACAACGCCCCGCGCTCGTGCACGAGCCTGGCGATCGCCTTGATATCCTGCAGGGTGCCGACTTCGTTGTTGGCCGTCATGATCGACACGACGCCCGTGCCCTCCGTCATCAGCGTATCAAGTTGCCCCAGGTCGATTTTGCCGTGCTCGTCGACATCCAAGAAAAACACGGAAACGCCGCGTTCCATCAGGCATCGCGCCGATTCGAGCACACAAGGGTGCTCGATGGCCGTCGCAATGACGTCGGCCCGGCACTGTTTGTCGCATCCGCATTGCGCGCCCGGGCACGCCAAAATCGACAGCACCGTGTTGTTGGCCTCCGAGCCGCTCCCGACGAAGACCACGTCCTCCGAATGCGCACCGATGAAGGAAGCTACCGCCTCGCGGGCGTCGTCCACATACTGCTTGGCCACCCGCCCGAAACCGTGCAGGCTGGAGGGGTTGCCGAAAACGGCCATGGCGTCCGACATGGCCTGAACGACCTCCGGATGCAGCGGGGTCGTCGCGTTGTGGTCCAGATAAACTTGCCGATCTGACACGTCTGTCTCCTGGTGAGCGTGCGCTCGCAACCAACTTGCGGAACACGCACCCTTTGTAATAGCAGACAGCCGCGCCAAGTTCAACGAACATGGCGGCCCGAACATGGCGGCCCTCCTGAC
>JAACEL010000518.1 GCA_011682535.1 Nitrospiraceae bacterium
ACACCGAAGTGCCGTCCTCAGAGTCCGAAACGGACGCCACCGAGACGCCGTCAACGCACGATGACGCAGGGGTGGCAACCCGCCGCCGTTTTCTCGCCAAGGCCGGGCTGGCCGGCGCGGCAGCGGGCCTGGCACACTTCATGCTTCTTGGCGGCGACACGAAGAAGGTGTTCGCGGCCAACGACGCCTGTGCTACTTCGCCCTTCACCGAGGCTGCGGGCGACGTGTGCGCGGTTTCACAGTCTGACGACGACAAGTGTGTCGTTGTGGGGACCACGGAACTCGGTGACGAGTGTCGGGAGCAAGACGATGATGAGGACACGTGCACCGTTGTAGGTCGGGTCGTTGTCGGCGATGAGTGTCCCGGCTTAGGCGACGTTTGCCTCGCAGCGAACGCCGCTCTGAGTCAGCCCGAAGTGGACGACGAGTGCGGCTATACGTTTGACACGTGCGTCAATCCATTTACGCTTGGCGGCGGTGGCGACGATTGCAAGCCGCCCAACGACGTCGACCAAACATAGCATGGGCATCGATTCTGTACGCAGCGCGGGGCGGGACTCTTACGTCCTGTAGCACCCGACGCACGGAATTGTGTCAATCTTCTTGCGGCCCGCAACACTCACCGCCTAGAATCATATCAAAGTTGCACGTAGTGCTCCCGAGTTCGCCGTACTGAGCTTGGTACCTGTCAAACAAAGAAGTCGTACGTTCGGTACTGGGTGTACAGAGCCTATGCAAGCGTTCCGTACCGCCAGAGAAGCGCACGCGTGTCTGCGTTTCGCAACCCGGGACTCGCAAGGACAAGTTGGACCGTTGCGGGCGGCCACAGGGCGGCACGTCGCTGCCTTGGGTACACAGGAGGGTATGGCTCCATGCAGATCAGTTCGCGGCGTAGCGCCTTCATGAGGTGGGTGGGGGGGGGCGTGTGTCTGTTGCTGGTAGTCTTGGTCGTGTTGATCGCCGCCTATGATGGCGACGAGAGACCGCCCGACGTTCCGAGGACGGATGACCGTTCCGCACCGAATACCTCCGGCGTCAACTCGGTTGCCTCAGTGCCTTCGCAGGCTGTGGTCGCGGCGCCTGACGCTTCCGCGGCTGCACGGGTGCCTGCTGTCGTCAAGGGTTCCGTGGTCGATCAGTCCGGCAAGCCGATTGCCGGTGCACAGGTTACCTCTTCGCTTCCCGGGAAGGAGGTCGCGGCCGTGCTCGCGGCGACGCTCAAGGGCGGGGCTGTGGCGTTGGGGAATGGCAGGACGAATGCGCAAGGCGCGTTCGCATTCGAGGTCTCCCCTCCCGGCATCGAGTTCTTCATCCGTGCCGACGCGCGGGGATACAACACCATCGGCAGGTGGGTACCCGTGCCTGAAGAGGGCGTGGAGAGGCTGGTGCTTGAGATGGAGGCGGCGGGCGTAGTGTCGGGGCGCGTCGAGGATCTCAGCGGACAGCCACTATCGGGCATGATTGTCGTGGCCACATTCGGCTATCCCGGCCACACAGGTATCGGAAGATCCGAGCCCACGGGCAAGGACGGCAAATTCAAGTTTGAGTTCAAGAAAGGGGGCGCTTGCAGGGTGGTTGTCCGGTACGCGAAGGCGATAGTGCCGGGGCTCCCGGATTGGCGGTTGAGCTTGGGTAACGTCAATGATCCCCTGACCATCCTTGAGCTTCGTACGGGTGAGAAACGACGGGGCGTTCGTCTGACGCTTCCCTGGGAAGGCTCGCAGTCCATCGAAGGGACGGTTGTGAACACCGAGGAACGTCCTCTGGCGGGCGCCACGGTGTGGGCGGAGTGCCGGGACCGTGGCGGTGGAGTGCCGCCGACGGGTGTTGCCAATGGGGTCACCGGCGCGGACGGCCGATTTAGAATCCAAGGCTTCTATCCGGTCGATGACAAATGTGTGGAGGCCCACCTCTACGTGCGGTGTAGCGACTACGAATCTGTGGTGCTCCAAGGCGTGCGGCTTGGTGATCGTAATGTGCGGATCACGATGGAAGAAGCACGTGCCGGTGCGATCGCGGGGGTCGTTCGTGACGCGGTGACCCGGGATCCGGTGACCGACGCGCGCGTCTTCTTGGGCCAGGTGATCCGCGCGGACAGGTCGCCCTTCTTCGAGTACCCCGAGAGCGAGATGGCGATCCGTGTGC
This sequence comes from Nitrospiraceae bacterium, assembly GCA_011682535.1. GTDB lineage: Bacteria > Hydrogenedentota > Hydrogenedentia > Hydrogenedentales > SLHB01 > JAACEL01. The sequence goes on from JAACEL010000518.1 coordinate 2,146, forward strand.
GCGAAGGCGGTGGGGGTGTCGACAGAAAGGGGCGCTTCGTGATATCCGACGTGCCCGACGGTATCGCCAGGCTGGCCGTCTACACGCCGACCTACGGGTACCATACGAGAGACGACATTGCCGTTCAGCCCGGCCAAACCACTGAGTGTGAAGTCCTGATGGCACCCCCTGGCGTTCTCCAAGTTGACGTTCGCTACACCGGGGCCATGGCCGGCCACGAAGCCGACGAGGTGGACTTGCGCTGCTGGCCTGCGGGCGAAGCCGGCGGCGACCTGTCCTACGGTCTAGACATGCAGGCCCAATTCAAGGGTGAGACATGGCGGGGCGCGCTCATGCCGGAATCGTCCTACGAACTCACGCTTGCGCCTGGCGACTACGACGTGATGCTGATGACCAGGGATCTGGATCGTGAAAGGCCCATGACGGCGCTATCGAAGAACCGTTGGTGGGCGGAGGCAAGCGTGGCTTCGGGCCAGCGTACGACCATCCAGATGGAAGCGGGGGGGAGCGGGAGCATTGAGGGTACCGTAGCTGACATGTTTGAGGACAAACGCACGTACGTCTATCTACTGCACGACCGGGCTTCGAGTGCGCTGGACATGTTCGGCGATCCGTCGGCTCTGTTGGTTCCCGGTGGCTGCGTTGCCCAAAATAGGGTCATGGACGACGGACGGTTCGCCATCAACTGCCTTCGCCCGGGCGACTACACGCTGGCTCTGATCGAGCGGGATAGGGGGGGCTCGGGGCCGTACGAGCTTCTTGCCAGCCGGTCGATTCGAGTGTCGGAGGGGCAGACGCAGTCCGTCGATTTCCCTTGAGTGCATCGTGCCGCCGCTGTGTGGCTGGGCGAGGGGACGCGACAGATGGCGTATTCCGCGAGTGCTACATAATGAGGAAGGAATCCAACCATGGCGTGGCCGGACGCAACGGCAAGTGAGATGCCGCAAGAAGTTCACGTCTATCGCATCTTCGACGATCAGCTTGTGGTGCTGAGTGAAGTGCCCTCCCTGGGCGCCCCTTGGCCGAGGCCTACTACAACGACCCGCGCCTGCGCGTCAGCATGGACGTTGACCTGCTGATTCGTTCCGAAGACAGGCAGCGGACGCTCGCGCTATTCCACAGCCAGGGCTTCAAGGGCGTCGGAAATGCACTGCTCCAAGAAGCGAAAGACGAATACTCCGCCAAGGCAGAGCTTTTCCATCCCACCTTGCGAGTATGCGCCGATCTCAACTGGCTGGAGGTGGGCAACGCCGGCATCGGCAAGATCCCCCGCAACGAGGAGCACATGTGGTCGCGGGCCACACGATGCGGTGCCCATGAATGGCGCCTCTCTCCCGAAGATG
>JAACEL010000519.1 GCA_011682535.1 Nitrospiraceae bacterium
GTGATATAGCGATCATTGATTGACGTCGGTCCAAGAATTGAAGCAATCACGCCCGGGGTGTCAAAGGGCGCCACAAACTCGACGCCCATGATGCTGGTCGTCGTGTTGAAATCAATACTTCTATACTGGATCATATCGAAGTTCAAGGCGTTGGCCACACGCCGCGACTCTTCGTACACTTCGCGAATCACACGGGCCACCGCCTCGGTGATTCCTTCCCGATACATGTAAAAGTCGCCTCGGGAGTATTGGATTCTGCCCGTATTCAGCAATGAGCCTGGTGGATGGACCATAGGATTCGGGTTGTTGAAAGCCGCGGCAAGCACGTGCTGTCCCTCTATTATGCAAGGGAACATGGCCTTCAGTTCATCAAACACCTCCGGGAGCTTCGAGGCGGGCATCGCTGCCACCATCACACGGGGGGAGACACAAAGGAGGTTGACCTTTCCCGGTCCTTCAAGGCGCGCACCATAGGGCAGCGTGTTCGCTTCAAGAACCGTTACCTCCGCACCTTTGCCCGCTTCCTCGATCATCTTGTGGAGCCGCAACGATCCGAAATCGCCAGCCCACACAACAACCTTCTGTCCATCGCGCAGATGGGGAATCATCTCCTCGAAGAACAGTTCGTGGCCCGTCGCGGGTATCACGACGTGAATCCAGCCAACCCCCTCAAGGGTCTCCGCCATATCCATACTCATCTGATGAATAGGGTAGGTTCCGCACGGGCCCATACCCGTCGCTTCGATTGACCCTTTGGCCATTACCGCCTCGAAGCCCCCCTTGAATTGCCGGTGTTCGTATAGGTGTACTTCAAAGCCGCGGTCGGTCAAATCCACGGCCATCATGTGGGCGCCGTTCCCGCCCCCGAGAATCGCAACAGGTTTCCGCGTCATCGGCGCCTCCCTTAGATCTCTTCATACTTGATGGTTGCTGGTTCCTCATTCGCGGCTTTGATTGCCTCGTAGACCACCATCGAACGATAGGAGGCGTCAATGGTCGAGGAGGGCCTTGTCCCGTCCAATAGCAGCTTTTCGAAGGCCTGAAGCTCCCCGGCAAAGCCTGTAGTGACTTCGACCCAGTTTCCACTGCTGACATATCGGGGAGAAATGGTCTGCGTTGTACGGTCCGGATAGAAAGCTTCCAGGCTGACGACATTGTCAACAAAAACCGTAGTCTGATTGCCGGTGATCTTGAGGAACTCGTGGCAGCCGTCGCCAGGCGCCGCGCGTGAGGAGAGGTTGAGCGTACCTGCGCTTCCGTCTTCGAACCGCATGGCGACGGCGTACGATTCGATCCCGTCTGAGCCAGACTTGAAGCAGGCCAACCGGGTCACGGCGCCCATCAAATGGCACACGAAGTCGATCGCATGGATTCCGGCATCGAGCAGAAACGCTTGCGCCGGGTCGCGGTGTCCGACATTGTAGTGAGAGAAGCAGTAAGTGTATTCCATGTGCCGATGCCCCGGAGGCATCTTCTCCAGCATGATGTTTCGTGCGGTGCAGTAGGCCGGTGCGTAGCGCTTCTTGAACGCGGTCATACAGGTCTTTCCGGTCTCCTTGGCCACCCGCGCACAGGCCAGCGCATTTATTGAACTCATCGAGGGTGGCTTCTCGGTAAACACATGCAAACCCGCCCGCATCGCTTCGGTGGCAATCTCGTCATGGAGCGAGGCGTGAACGACCACAATGACGCCGTCCACCATTCTCCGGTCTAGGAGTTCCCGATAGTCGGTAGCCACGAGAGGCGCACCGAAGCGCTTGCCACAGGCATTCGCCGCTTCCTCGTCAATATCGCATACGGCCACAAGGTCCAAATCCGTGAACCGCAAGGACGGAAGAATGTTCTTCCGAGCGTGAGACCCGCAGCCGATTACCGCAACTTTCGCAACTGACATAACGTGGCTCCTTCTTGGAGAAAAAGTACTTTCTGTGCTACTGGAACCTACTCAGAATCTCCTGAATGTGCTGAACCGCACTGGCGATTACCTCCTTCTCACGGAACGGCTCCACGGTTATGTCCCCGCGGTATCCGTTCTCAATAAGCTCGGGCAGAAGCGACTGCCAGTCCGGGAGGCCTTCACCGGCAGGCGCGGCGAGCCACTCGCCGGCCCCGCTCCAGCGACGGCGAAACGGTTCGCGCACGTGCAAGTCGTGCGCGAAAGGAACGACACCCTTGGCGTGCACGTGCCCCACCAAGTCGCCGGCCTCGGCGACGATGCGCCCAATGGCGCCGGGGTCGCCGCTTGCAACGAAATTTGCCGCGTCAAGGGCTCCGCGAAACCGCGGCGAATCCACGGCGCGCAGGATTTCCAACCACGCGTCGAGGCTCGCGCAGAAACCCGGAGCGGGCGCCAGTTCATTTTCCAACAATAGTGTCGGAACACCGGGGCCTTCCGCAATGCCCGCCAAAGCGCGCTTCACAGCATCTACGAAGGCCGCGCGGGCTTCGGGCGGGCTGTCGCCTTCGCGCAGACAGCAGTAGATCTGGACCGCCCGAGCATCGATCTCTTGCGCCAATCGCATCGACGAGGCAATACCTTCGCGTTCACCGAGGTTCCAGGTCGTATTCACCACGGCGATTCGGATCCCGGGCGAGGCCTCAGAAGTAATGGAACTACTTGCCTGGGCCGCGGTCACGTCCAGCCCGGCACAGCCCGTGTCCCGTGCGACTCCCAATGCCTCAGATATTCCTTGAGCACCGAACGGAGCGGCAGATAGATAGATTTCATGAGCCATTTTCTACGGAACCCTCCAAAACAGCTATCGCCTGTATTGTCGCGTCATGCTTGAGGTGTCGTATAGATGCCGTCAATGAGGACGAGCCTGATAAGGAGCAAGGCCGCTGGCATAGCGGCACTATGTCGAGGCTTTGTGGCGCAGTCAGGCGATGCCGCAACAGGCGGATAGACGGCATCTCAAGCATGACGCGACAATAAGTTCGCCAGGCGGCGCTTGTCACAATGCCTAAGGTTGCGTGAAGAGGAACATCTGAAGGATCCCACGAGCCCTGGCCCGGCGAACTGCGCGTAGGGAAAGCAATCGTGCCGCCGACGGCGCCGCCAAGCCCCCCTTCGATCGGTCCCTCAAGGCTCCTCAAGAAGGCGCCTGGGAAGACCATATCCCTCGGTTCAATACCGGCAGGGCGGATTCCGCAAGCAGGTTTTGACTTTGCGATGCTGTGCATTCACCATTCCCGGGGGCGTAAGATACACGTACCATCGATAATAGTCCCAAGTTTGCATACCTGCGGTTTATTTCGCGGGCCTTTCCCCGGCGCCGGACGGATGTCAATTGGGCGTAGGGTTAAGAAACTCGTCCGCGGTTTAGAACAGTTTATGTGAAGAAATCGCTCGAAACAGCCTAACCCCGCCCAAAGGACGGGGCATTCCGGATTGCCGGACCGACCGCCACGCACCGCGCCATGAACTACGCCCGCGCCGAGGGCCGCAGGCGTGAGCGGGATGATCAGTTTCCTGGGGGCGG
>JAACEL010000138.1 GCA_011682535.1 Nitrospiraceae bacterium
CTGGCTATTCCTGCGGTTTTGCTCAATCGTCGCGCTCAAATCCGACGCAAATCTGAGCACGGAAACGGCAAACTTATTCTTGCACGAGCCCTAACTCGAATGCTCTTCACGATTGGGCCTTGGATTTACAGGATGCAATCCAGTTCATCCTGTTATCCTGTCAAAAAGACGGTATCGGAACGAAGTACGCGAAAACCGGAAGAACCCGAATTAACAATATACGCACTAAATGTCAGCCAAATGAGGGTTGTTCCCAAAACTGGGTGGCCTTCGGGTGCGCCGCTTGCATCAGTCCCGGCGTTTCGCTTGGCGATTCGCGTTGGACTGGATTCGGGGGCATCCAGCGGGTGGCTTCGTGTCACGGGGCGTGGCTTTCGTGTTTGTAACCCGGGCTGGCGGGGTTCCGGTGGGGTGTTTTGAGGGGCGGCCTCTTGTGCCTTCGGCACCCAGACAACGAGTTGTCTGGGCTACCCGCACCACGCGCAAGAGTCCTTTGCGCTCTTAGCGGCTTCGCGTAAGATTCGTTGATCCTGGCCCTGCCTTACTCTTGCCGGTCTTTCCAGGCCTTCATGAGGCGGGCCTGGGCGTCCTGGCAGGCTTGCTCGGGGGACTTGGTGCCGCGCACGGCATACTGCGTGGCGGTGGCAATCTCGCTGGCGTATTGGGCGCTGATCTCGGTGGGGGGGAAGAACGTGGCCTTGGCTTTGAGGGCTATGTCGGCCAGCTTGCCGAACATCACCCACATCCGCTCGCCGGTGCGGATCTCAGGGGATTCGAGGGCCTGGCGGATGTTGGGCATGCCATTCATGACCTTGCAGAAGGCCAGTTGGGCTTCCACCGTCTGCGACCACCGGATGAAGGCCCAGCCGCCGTCGGGATTGGCGGCCTCGCGGGCGAGACACATGAAATTGCCGCCCATGAAGGTCATGCCGTTGGCGTGGACGTCGCTGGGAAACGGTGCGACGGCGTAGTCGATGCCGGGGGAGTATTTCTGAATGCAGTAGGGCCACCATTGGCCGACGGTGTACATGGCGATCTTGTGGACGAAAAACTGGTGATTCGGGCTGGTGTATTCGCCGAACCCCGCGCGGAAGGCGGCGATTTCCTGGCCGCCGCCTTGGATCTCGTACAGTTGGACGAGCCGGTCGACGGCCTGGATGCAGGAGGGATGGTCGAACTGGGGGCGTCCCTCGGCGTCGTAGAACTCCGCACCCAGCAGCGCCAGCGCCTCGTGCCGGTTGAGGGCTTCCTCGAATCCCATCCGCCGCAGTTTGCCGTCTTCGAACCGTGTCAAGATCTTGGTGTATTCGATGAGTTGGTCGAAGGTTTTCGGGGGACGTTCCGGGTCGAGGCCGGCCTCTATGAACAGTTGCTTGTCATAGAAGAGCCCGAGGACGTCGACCAGGAACGGCACGGCGTAGAGTTTGCCGTCGATGGTGGGGAACTCCAAGGCGCCTTCGATGAAGTCCTCCCGGCGCAGCGTGCTGGCGGCGAAGCGTTCGTCCAGCGGCCGGATGCATCCGAGCTTCGCGACGACGCCCACGTTCGCGGGGTTCCAGAAGAGGAACACGTCGGGCGGGGTGCCTGCCGTCAGCGCGCGAATGATGCGTGTGTCGTCCTCGATGGTGCTGGTGTTGACGGCCCAGTACTCGGACTGCGACTCGTTGAATAGGCCCAGCAGCCCGCTGAAGTAGCCTTCCTCGTCACCCGTCCAGCCGCTCCAGACGTGTACGATGGTGCGTCCCTCGGCCTCGGGCGGAAGCGGTTCCTTGCACCCTGCCAGGAGCACAGACGCGACTGCCAGCGCGAGTGTGGCGCATAGAATTCTGAAACTCGTGCGCAGATTAGTGTGGTGAGCCATAGTTGAGGCAACCTGTGTTGACTACGGGAAGCATGTGACCGTCTCGTGCTACCTTGGACAAGGGGTTGCAACCCCTTGTCTTGTTGGAACCTGGCTGATTCCGTGCGTCCGGCAACAGGGGATGCCAACAGGACGGGTCGACACGCCAGTGGTGTGCGTGTTCATTATCGTTGTCGTCTTTCGTTCTCTCCCCTTGTCATCTCGAGCGTAGCGAGAAATCTCATATTTCGCCTGTCGCTGCCGCCCACACGCAGGAACTCGAGCAAAGGGGACTTGGAGATCTCTCCCTGCGGTCGAGATGACAACTCTCCGGTGCGGTGGCGGCGGGCGGTGCGGTGTTTGGCGTCTTCGTTGTCGCCCATCCAGATCGGGCCGAGGCCGAGAATAGAAACCTGCCAGGCATACCAATAACACAGGCCGTAGAAGGCGAGCACTTCGTTGTACTCGCTGATGCGCCACATGTCCCAGCGCGCGTCTTCGGCGCCGTAGCCAGCCGGGGTCAGCATGGTGGCAAAAACCTGTTCTTCTTTGATGAACGCCAGGAAGTCTTCGTACCACTCCGCGGCCTGGTCGTCTTCCTTGATCCGCTTGAGCCCCTTGCTCTCGAAGAACTCGATGGTTTTCAGGACGACCTGTCGGGAACGTTCGTCGGCGTGTTCGCGCGCGTACTGCTTTGGATTGAATAGAAGCATCGTGCCCCTCCCTGGTATTCGTCGTCGGCCGACGTTCTCCGCACGATGTCCGCGGCCGCCTCCATCAACATATCCACCGTTGTTCGTGCGGCAGTATAGCACGTGGCGGCGTGGCTGAGTGCAACCCCACGTTCGACGGTTCTGGAGGCGTTTGCTCCGTGCGCGCCGGCTTCATTATCATGTTGCGGGTCGCGGATCGCGGGCCGTTGGTGGCCGGCGGAAATCTGTGCGGATAGGGAGCGTGTACATGCAGTTCGCCGGCGGCATGAATATCCTCGGCGCCCTGCCCTACGGGGTGGGCGTGCCCACACGGCAGATCTGCCCTGAGAATCCGACGGGAGAGAAAGGGGGCGCGTGCAAGCGGATTCCCGATCCCGCCGATCCCGATCTGCCTCACAGCCGGTTCGCGGCCGACTTGGGCCAGGGCTGGAAGGTGCGGCCGTTTATTCGGGCGCCGGCGGGGGAGACGGTGACGCTGGCCGACATCAAGGGACCGGGTTGCATCAACCACTTCTCGATCGCCAGCGACCTCGAACAGTTCCGCGCGTTCGTGTTGCGGGTCTACTGGGACGGCGAGGAGCAGCCGTCGGTCGAGGTCCCGCTGGGCGATTTCTTCGCGATGGGCCATGACGGCGCCACGCACGAGGTGTTCTCGTTGCCGGTGACGGTCGGTCCCAAGCGAGGCTGTTGCTGCTATTGGCAGATGCCTTTCCGCAAGCACGCGCGGATCACGTTGCAGAACGAATGCGATCGCGATGCCGACATCGTCGCCTACCGCGTGTTGTACAAACTGCACGAGATTCCCGGCGACGCGGCCTATTTCCACGCCCAGTGGCGGCGCAGTATGACGCGCCGCGACTATCCCGAGCATGTCATTGTCGACGGCGTCGGAGGCTGCGGTCTTTATGTCGGCACCTACCTGGCCTGGACGGCCCTGTCGCGCGGCTGGTGGGGCGAGGGCGAGGTGAAATTCTACATCGATGGCGACGGGGAATTTCCCACGATCTCCGATACCGGCACCGAGGACTATTTTGGCGGAGCTTGGGGGTTCGAAGACTCCGACGGACTCGAGAAACCTTTCAACTCGCCCTTCCTGGGCATGCCGTTAGCCGACCACGGCGACGGACACGGGCCGCGCCGGTTCGGCCTGTATCGCTGGCACTTGCTGGACGGCATCGGATTCGCGGAAGACCTCAAGGTGACGGTGCAGGCGCTGGGTTGGTGGCCGGGCGAGAAGTACGAGCCGCTCACCGACGACATCGCATCGGTGGCCTATTGGTATCAGCGAGAACCGCATGTCGTGTTTCCGGTGCTGCCCGCCCTGCCGCAGCGGTGGGGAAAGTAGTTGCCTTTCTGTATGTTCGTATGTTGACGGCAATCCGAAACGCGCCCGGTGTCTCACCGGGTTTCGTGGGAATATCGCCCCTACGTATTGGCCGTTCAAGGAATGGACGAAGCGGCGGTTTCTGGTCAAATTTCCAGGAGACGAGACGATCCAAGCAGGGCGAACATGATGTATACTGGGCTAACCTGGATATCTCACCGGGTAGCGGATGGACTGGAGCCCCGCTCCCCGGCCAGGGCGCCCAGAGTTCGCCGCAAGGAAGAGAGTCGTCTATGCCTGCTGCCCCGTCCGTGACCGTGCTCACCATCGACGACGAGCGGATCGTCCGCGAGAGCATACGCAATTTCCTGGAAGACAGCGGCTACCGAGTGCTCGAGGCCGAGAACGGACGAGTAGGTCTCCAGGTGTTTGAGCGCGAATCGCCTGACCTGGTTCTCGTCGACCTGCGCATGCCCGAAGTTGATGGACTTGAAGTTCTTGCCGCCCTCGCCAAGCGTCATCCCGATGTTCCCGTTATCGTCGTGTCCGGTACGGGGCTGATCGCCGATGCCGTCGAGGCCGTGAAGCTCGGAGCGTGGGACTATGTTCTCAAGCCCATCCAGGACATGTCCGTGCTCGAACACGCGGTCCGCAAAGCGCTTGAGCGGGCGCGTCTAATCCGTGAGAACCGTAAACACCAGGCGCATCTGGAAGAAGAGGTGCGCAAGCAGACGGCCGAACTGCGCCAGTCGTACAACTCCCTCCGCCGGGAGATGATCACGCGCACCAAAGCCGAAGCCGCGCTGCGTGCGTCGGAGGAGACGTTCCGCGCGCTTGCCGAGAACTCGCGCGACGTCATCGTGCGGTTCGATCGTCACATGCGGCATATGTACGTGAACCCCATCGTCTCGCAGATCGCCGACATTCCGCTCGAGGAGTATCTCGGAAAAACACACCGGGAACTGGGTTTCCCCGAGGATCTAGTCGTGAGCTGGGAGGAGGCGATCGCGCAGGTCTTCGATACGGGGCGGTTGAACCGGATCGAGTTCCAATTGCCATCGGGTATGTGGTTGGACTGGCTGCTGGTGCCCGAGTTCGCTTCGGGCGGGGACGTCAAGGCCGTGATCACATCGGCGCGCGACATTACCGAACGCAAGCACGCCGAAGAAGCGTTGCGGGAGAGTGAGGAACGCTATCGCGTGTTGTTCGAGTCGTCCAGTGACGCTATCGGGATCATCAAGGATACCATCCTGGTCGACTGCAACCAGCAGGCGCTGGATCTCTTCCAACGCTCACGAGAGCAGATCGTCGGTCTCCATCCATGGGTATTCGCACAGCTCACGCAGCCGGAAAACGCCGATTTGCGCGCCGCGACCATCAAGCGGCTCCGGTTGGCTGCACAAGGCCATCCCCAGTTCTTCGAATGGCGAAACAAGCGCTGGGACGGCACTGAGTTCGACTCTGAAGTCAGTCTGAAGCGGGTCGTGCTGGGCGAAGAGATACTCCTCCAAGTGATCGTCCGCGACGTTACGGAACGCAAGCGCGTGGAAAAGGAAAAGACCGACCTGGAGGCGCGCCTGCGCCAGGCGCAGAAGATGGAAGCGGTGGGCCAATTGGCGGGCGGGGTCGCGCACGACTTCAACAACTTGCTGCAAGCGATACAGGGCTACGTCGACATGGCGATTGGCGACCTGCCCGAGAACCATCCGGTTCGGGAGGATCTGGAACAGGTGGCCCGCGCGGGCGATCGGGCGGCCACCCTGGTGCGCCAGTTACTCACCTTCAGCCGCCGCGAGAGACTCCAACCCCAGGCCCTCCGACTCGATGATCTGGTCGGCGACTTGCTCAAGATGCTCCAGCGCGTGCTGGGCGCGCACGTGGAGTTGGTGTTCAAGGCGAACCCGGACCTCAAGGCGATCTACGCCGACCCGGGGCAGGTGGAACAGGTCATCATGAACCTGTGTGTCAACGCGCGTGATGCCATGGCGGGCGGGGGGGCGATCACGGTTTCGCTCGAGAACGCGGACCTGGACGCGGCGTTTTGCTGGAGGCACCCGTGGGCGGTTCCGGGCCGCTACGTTCGGCTGTCCGTGGCCGACGCGGGGGAGGGTATGTCGCCTGAGGTCGTCGAGCATATCTTCGAACCGTTCTTCACGACGAAGGAGGCCGGGAAGGGGACGGGGCTGGGACTGGCCACCGTCTACGGCGTCGTGCAACAGCACCAGGGCCTCATCGACGTGGGCAGTACGCCCGGAGAGGGTACGGTGTTCAACGTCTACTTCCCGCTGAAGGGCCCGGGCGGCGAAGAGGTTAAACAGGCGCCCGAGCGTGCTGCTGTGGAAGGCGGTCACGAAACCATCCTACTCGCCGAGGACGACGAACTCGTGCGGGCTTTGATCGTGCGCATCCTGTCCGGCGCGGGTTACAACCTGTTGGTCGCGCGCGACGGAGAGGAGGCCATCGACCTGTTCGAGCAGCATCATGCGGATGTCGATCTGGCGGTGCTCGATGTCGTCATGCCCAAGAAGGGCGGGCGGGCGGTGTTCGATCGCATCCGGGCGCTGCGCCCGGGCGTGGGCGTTCTGTTCTGCAGCGCCTACAGCATGGATTTCCTTGACGCGGACGCCCTGCCCGACGAGAACTTCGAATTCCTGCGGAAGCCTTGTGGCGCTACGGAGATGCTGCGGGCGGTGCGGTCGATGCTTTCATCCCAAGGGTAGGGCCACTCTGACCGGCAGAAGGAGAAGGCTATGCCGCTTCGGACAAAGGTAGTGCTTGTGCTGTGTGCGGCTATGGCGGGTTGTGCATTTTGAGGATGAGCAAATTCAAGGAATAGGGAGGGGTGGACTGCTGAATATACTCGCCATGGGTCAGCCCATGTGGGGCGATTGCGCGCACTTGAAGCGCTATCGATCACGCTCGGGCCATGAGGTGCGTTTCCTGGCCATTTCCGGTGAGGCGGACTATTTCTTTGAGGCAGAGGAAAGCTCGACTGAGGTGATCGCGCGCATCTCCCGGGATTGGCGGCCCGATCTTTTCATGTGCTGGGTTCCGGAGCTTTGTCCGCCACCCCTGTCTATCGAGGCTTGCCCCGTGAAAACGGTTGCCGTTATCTCGGATTGGAACTTGTATCAGCCTCAGTTGGAACATAATCTTGCCCGTTTTGATCTGGTGTTGTCCGACAAGCTGGCAACCAATCAACTCAAACTGGAAGGCGCCAGCCCGGCCTATTTCTATCCTATCTATTCGCACCGAAGCCTTGTTCACCATGCCCTGGATTTGGAGAGGGACATAGATATACTTTTCCTGGGCAATCTCAATCATTCCATCCATCGTGACCGGGGCCGTGTGCTCGAGGCGGCCGCTCTTCTGTCCAATGACTATCGCGTCTTTTATGACGGGGAGTATCCGCCGCAGAAGTATGCACATTGGATGAATCGCGCGCGCATCGTGCTGAACTATTGCGTCCGCCGGGAGATGAACCTGCGCTGTTTCGAAGCCCCGGCTTGCGGCGCTCTTCTTTTCATCGAAAATACCAATCTCGAGGCGCCCGAGTATCTGCAAGATGGCGTACATGCGGTCTATTACAACTTGGAGAACCTTTCCGACCGGCTCCGGTATTACCTGGAGCACGAAGAGGAGCGCGCGGGCATTGCCGAGGCCGGTTGCCAACGAGTGCAGGAACTTGCTCCTGAAAACAGGCTTGACGAGTTGTTTGACTGGCTTGAAGAGCAACCGCGCGGCGCGCGGCCTTTCGACACGTTCGATGCCACGACACGGAGCCTGGCCGAGGTGCTCTTCTATGCCTCGAGCCGGGAACCTTCACAAAGGTGTGTGAGTCGAGATGCGCTTCAGGCCGCCCTGGAAGCGTATCCGGAGGAACGGAGCGTTCAGCTTGCGGCGGGATGCGCTGCAATGGAGGGAATCGGCGGGTCTTCACCTGAAGATCCTAAGGCTGCAATTGCGAGAAGCCTGCGCCATTTTCAGGGCTGTGCCGAACAAGAGCCGCAGGAAATCGTGGCTTGGATGAACCTTGCCCATGCGGCGCGTCTGGCCCGCGGCGTTTCGCTCGAGACGGGTTGCTTGAAGCATGTTCTCGAAGCGGTTCACTGCCACTATGGCGGTTTGTTGTTGGGACAGGTGGGCGATCCCTATTACGCTGATTGGCGTCTGGCCCTCGCAACGGGTGAGGCGTGTCCGGAAATAGTGAAAGGGGCGGCTGCCGCGCGCCTGTCGGAAATTGAACTGGAACAGGATAAACCTGAGGCTGCACTGGAACACGCACGACAAAGCGTGGCGTGGTATCCCAGTGTGGCGCAACCTTATCGTCTGTCTGCGGTTGCCTTGAGCCGTTTAGGTAATCTTGAGGAAGCCGCTTCCAGCTTGGAGGCGGGGCTTGGCCACTCGCTCTTTGACTTCGAGCTTCGCTGCGATCTGGTAGAGGTGCGGCGTGCTCTGGGCCGGCAGGAGGCCGCCAGAGAACTGATTCATGAATCGCTGGAATTGTTTCAGGTAAGCCCAAGATTCGAACTGGCCGCGGAGTTTTTCCGACGGTTGCTATCGGCACAAACGTGAGCGTCTATACTGCCGGTCAGATCGGCGAATTGCCAAGGCCTCCCGGAACAAGGAAGGCAGACCGCCTGCTCTGCCTCTTGCCTATCATGGATATCCCCATGGATGCGCGTTACTTTGACGCCCCGCATTGGGGAATAGGGAAAGGATGGACCAATGAAGAGTAACCTGTGTTCGCCACGGAGTCTGACTGTTCTTGCCATGCTGCCGATCGCCGCGGCCGTCTTGGGGGGATGTGCCCATTGCCCGGGCCATGCGTCCCGCTCGGGCGTCACCGGGCGTGAGTTTCAGGCGCTGCACGTACAGGGCCCTATCGAGATCGACGGCGTGCTGGACGAAGACGACTGGAAACGCGCTGCGCCGCTGAAAATGGTGACGCGGTGGAACAAGACGCGCACTAAGTATCGCGGCGTGGTCTATGTGTTGTGGGATGAGGAGTACGCCTACTTCGCCTGTGACTTCGAGGACTCCGACCTCTATGCCGAGGTCGAGGAACACGATGGCAAGACCTGGAATGACGACGCGTTTGAAGTCTTCCTGCAGCCGGAGCCGGGGGAGACGGACTATTTCGAGATCCATGTGACTGCGCGCGGCACGACGATGGACCTCAAGGTGCCCGCCGCCCGCGACCAGGAGTTCGAGGATCAGGTCAAATGGGAATCGGGGATGAAAGGCGCCGTCGAGTTGGATGGCACCTTAAACAAGCTGCGCGACCGCGACGTGGGCTGGACGGCCGAGATGCGCATCCCGTGGGCGGCCTTCGCCGAGACGGCGCGTCCGCCAAAGGCCGGGGACGCGTGGCGTTTCGCCGCGTGCCGCTACGACTACACGGCCCATGGGGAGAGTCCCATCTATCATGCCACGGCGCGGTTCAAAGAACTGAGTTTCCACCGCACGCAGGAATACGACTGGCTGCGATTCGTCGAATAGGGCCTGCCGCGCGTGAAGATGGCCCCGTTCCGTTTACTTTCCATGGCGGACCAGCATCAGTGTTCGGGAGTGTTCAAGCGATGGCCAATCGTTATTTCTCACCCTATGAGTATTACCGCAAGCGGGCCGAAAGACACGTGCCCAGCTTCGCGTTCGCGCATGCCGGCGGCGGTGATTTCCCGTCGTGGCACAGACGTGCGCGCGCGAAGTTCATCGAGCTTCTGGGGCCGTTCCCGAAGGCGGTGAGCCTGAATCCTGACGTGGAATGCCTGGGGGAAGAGGGCGGTCTGATCCGCGAGCGAGTGATCCTGGACGCCGAACCCGACATGTCCATTCCCTGCGTCGTGTTGCGTCCGTCCGGCATACCCGCCGATGGGCGGGGGGCAGCGATCGTCTGTTCGCACGGTCACGGACCATTCGGCAAGGAGCCGGTCGCGGGGAATCGCACCACGGAGGCGCTGGCCGACAACATCCGTCAGCATAACTACGACTACGGCGAACAGATGGCGCGGCGTGGGTTCCTCACGCTTTCGCTCGACCTGCGCGGATTCGGGGAACGGGCCGGGATGCCGCCCGGCTTCGAGGGCGGACGGGACGCGTGCAACCTGAACTTCCTCAGTGGCGCGATGCTCGGACGTTACCCGCTGACGCTCAACGTGTGGGACGTGCGCTGTTGCATCCGCTACCTGGCGACGCGCCCTGAGGTGGACGCCGAACGCATCGGCATGATGGGGCTATCGCAGGGCGGCACCATGACGGCGTTCGCGGCGGCCGCGTTGCCGGAAATCAAGTGCACCGACATCATCGGATACCTCAACCCCTGGCAGTTTAGGGATGAGATGCGGGCCGCTTTCTTGCTGCGGCAGCGGAGAGCGGCGTCTCTTGAACTCAGGAGGCGCCGCTCAGTCCTGCCGGGTCACGCGAATCCAACCGAAAAGAGGGGAGCAAGCCGTCCAACTCGATCTTGTACACCTGCACGCGCACGATCCCGTGGCGCGTGTCCTGAAGCTGGCTCATCGCCGCCTCTGACAGGTCAATCACGCGCCCGCGGACATAGGGACCGCGGTCATTGAGCCGGCACACGACCGAGCGGCCGTTCTCGGCCACCACCAGGTAATAGCCGCCAAACTCACCATTGCGCATCGCGCACGTGTACAGATCGTCGTCCATCAAGTCGCCGGACGCCGTAAGGGGACTGCTGCTCTCAATCGTGTAGTAGCTCGCCACGCCCTCAGCCACCGGCTCGAGAGCCTGCTGGGACAGGAGCAACAATGCGACGATTTGCAACATTTATCATTATCCTTAGTTTAAAGCAACCCGACCGATTCGGGCAAAAGCCCTGATCCTATAGAAATGTTACGGTCATGTCAAGATTTTGTTGACGAAAGGACAGCCCCCCCCTCCACGGCGACCAAACCGTGGTACCCCAGCACATCCCCCCTGTCCGGCAAGGTCCACGACACAGGCCCCTTCCGTTTGCCCACTAG
>JAACEL010000139.1 GCA_011682535.1 Nitrospiraceae bacterium
AAGTACCGGTATTTCCCGTGGCAAGAGATTTCTCCCTTCGCTCGAAATGACACATTATGGGCCAGTTTTGCTTCCAACCTGGATCCCCGCCCGCAGGCCCCAGGTAAGAGATGTGGCAACAGCCTAAATCGACAAGCCCTTTCGCGGGAATGACGATGAAGAAAGCGGGAATGGCAGTTTCTCGTAAGTGTTCCGGGCTGAACGGTTACGATTTCTTTTTCCGCCCGCTATGATTTGCCGGTAAGTTCCTTGAGGCGGGCCCAGAACGCATCGACGGTGTCGGGCGTGATCGTCTTGACCGGTACGATGATCCGCTGGTTCTCCGGCACCGCCGACCGGTCGCCTTGGGCCAGCGCGTTGAGCAGCTTGACGGATTGATAGCCGAACTCGAAAGGTTGCTGCACGATGGTCCCGGCGATGTGGCCGTCTTTCACGCCTTGCAGCGTCTCCTCCTCCTCGTCGAAACACACGATCTTGACGCTGCCGAGCTTGCCCGAGGCGCGCACGCCGTTGAGGATGGCGGGGCCGTTGTAACTCCACAGCCCGACCAGGCAGGCCAGATCCGCATGCGTCACCAGCGCGTCCTGGGCGTTCGCCTTGGCCTTGAGCCGATCGGTCTCGTCGGTGCGTGTATCGATGATCTCGATCCCCGTTCCCGCGAGCGTGGCTTCGATGCCCTTCTTACGGTCCTGGGCGTTCTGGGCGTCCAGCGTGCCGACGAACAGCATAATTTTGCCGCCCTCCGGGAGCGTTTTCTTGATCAATTCGCCTGCCGCGACGCCGGCCTGGTAGTTGTCCGTGCCAATGTAGCAGATGCGGTTGCTGTCGGGGGCGTCGGAGTCCTGTGTGACCAGGCTGACGGACTGCGCGGCGCGGTTGAGCATGGCGGTCTGATTGGCGGGATCTTTGGGGCTGATCGCAATGCCCGACACACCCACCGTGATGAGATCCTGGACGATGGTTTGCTGTTCCTGGGCGGTGCCCGTCGAGGGGATGCGGAACAGAACCTTGCAGCCGAGTTCCTGCTGCGCCTTTTCAGTGCCGGCGCGGGCGATGGTCCAGAAGTCCGAGGCGTTATTGGTCACGAACGCGACCTTGATGGGGGCCGAAGCGCCGTCGTCTTCGCTAGGCGATTGAGCCGGTCCACAGCCGGCGATCAGGACCGCAATCAGGGCGGTCAGGAAGACGTTTCGCATGATGTCCCTCCGTTCAAGACAAAGCTCGGGAACCGTCCCGCAGTGTACCTGCCGCGGAAAGGGCGATGCAAGACCGCAAATGCAGGGGTAAACGGGTTCTTCTTTCTTTCCTCGTGAAAAAAAAGAAGCAAAGAAAAGCGGTATGCGCTTCGCGCGCGCGGCTCCGGCGTGGCGCCGCCACAGGCCTTTAAAAGAGCACCACACTACGCACCCGGCGTTCCGGGGCGGGGTTCCTTGGCGTCGCGATGGGGGCGGGGGTGCTTCTTGACGTACCGCTCGCGCTTGCCGTCCCAGAATATGACCTTGTCTTGGCGGTAGGAGTCGACGCCCATCTTGATGCCCGCCATGGCGCGGTAGGCGGTTTCGGCGTCGAGGTGGCACTTCTCGCGGGTGCGCATGCATTCGAGCCAGTTGTCCATGTGGCCCGCCCGCGGTTCGTTCGGAATCACGATCTCTTCGGCGCCGTATTCCTTCTGGAACCACTCCTTAAACTCGTCCTCCGCCGTGACCTTTATGCCCGGCCCTTCGGGACGGATCGTGGCGCGGTGGCCGCGGATCATGACGGGGTTGCCCTGGCGGTTGGCCATCGACCCGGTGAGTACGATCGTGTAGTCGTCGGGGTAGTCGAGCTGCGACATGTAGGTGTCGGGCACTTCGCGGTCGTCGTGCTGTACAAAGATGCCCCCGCTGCCGGTGGCGCGTTCGGGGGCCTTGGCGTCCAGTGCGATGGTCATGGGCGCCAGCACGTGATAGAGGAGATCGGTGGCAATGCCGCCCGAGTAGTCCCAGAACTTGCGGAATTGGAAGAAGCGGGGTCTTGAAAAGGGGCGTTTGGGCGCCGGGCCCAGCCACTGTTGCCAGTCGATATAGTAGCGTCCCGCCCTACGGCTGTCGCTGGCCTTGGGGTTGATGGGCCAGTTCCATTCGCCCCCTCGGTCGTTGGGGCCGCCGGCTGAATTGCGGCTCGTGTCGGCCTGGGCCCACAACACCTTACCGATGCCGCCCTGCTTGATGAACTTGCGGGCCTGCCACCACCAGTCGTCCGATGAGCCCTGGGCGCCGCACTGGAACACCCGCCCGGTAGCCAGGGCTGTGTCGCGCACCTCAAGCGACTCTTCAATGGTGAACGTTACGGGTTTCTGGCAATAGACGTCCTTACCGGCTTCCATGGCGTGGATGGCGACCTGGGCGTGCCAGTGGTCGGGCGTGGCGATGATCACGCCTTGGATGTCGTCGCGCTCGAGGAGCTTACGATAGTTTATGTAGGCCTCGATGTCGCGGCCGTTCTGCTTCTTGATCCACTTCTGCCGGTATTGCTGGCGGTGGACGTACACATCGGAGATGGCGCGCAGTTGGACGAGTTGCCCTTCGCGCTCGCGCCGGGCGATGTCCTCGAGGTGGCTGCCCCCCATGCCGCCGACACCGACGATTCCGATACCGATGACCTCGCCGTCCTTGAGAAGGCGTCCGGTACGCGGAAGATGGGGATCGGCCGGTTTGACGGCCTTCCTGGTATATCGGGCCTGGGCCGATGTGGCCGCCATCACGCCCAGTCCGAGGGCCGCGCCCCGTCCCGCCTGTGTAAGAAATCTGCGTCTATCCATATCTTCACGTGTTGACATGGCACCCTCCCTCTTGAGTCGGCCTATGCGTTCATGGTAGAAAACGACTGTGAGAATGTCCGCAGTATTGCGGGAATGTCCGCAGTATAAAGATCGGCGGGTGACGTTCCAACCTGTTGCCAAGCGTTCGCGGGGGCGTTGACGCGGAACAGGGCGTGTTGTATCATGCACGGCACTGCCTGGGCTGTCCGGGAGTGCAATACAAAACGTGGAATGGGGACATTCAAAGGAAAGGGTTTGACCGTGAAGAAAGCTATGTCGGTAATGTTTGTGAGTGTTCTCGCCTTGGGGCTGCTCAGTGGTTGTGCGACGTCGGGACCTTCGGATGAAGAATTGGTCGGCGACGTGGTCAAGGGCTGGACCGCGGCTGCGCTGGCGCAGGATGTTGACGCGATGCTGAAGTTCTACTCGGACGACTTCCAGAACTACGAGTTCGGCGGCAAGGACGGTCTCGGTGAGTTCCTGACGGACGCCAAGGACATGGGCTACCTGGAAGATTGCGAAATCGACACGGAAGGCGCCAAGATCGAGATCGACGGCGATACAGCGGAAGTGTACCCGGTCGAGATGACCGCCGCCTTCGGTTCGGCCACGCTCGAATTCGCGCTCAAGAAGGAAGCCAGTGGTTGGATGATCACCGCCATGGACGTCGAGCAGTACTAAGGTACGCTTCGGCACGATCGCACATTGCGTATGTGAAGCCCGGTAGCCGGTCGGCGAACGCACGCCGTCCGGCGCCGGGCTTTTCCACAGGAGCCAATCGCGTTGGAGGAACCGCCCATGCCGCGCCTTGAATCCGCCCTCGAGTTTGCCCGCCAACGCGAACAGGAGCTTGTCGACCGCTGCGTAGAGCTTCTGGCCATTCCGTCGATATCGACGCTCCCGGAACACCGCGGCGACGTCGCGCGCGCGGCCCAATGGCTGGTCGACGAGTTGCATCGGGTCGGCATCGAACGTGCGGAAGTCATGGAAACCCCTGGATTGCCGCTTGTGTACGCCGAAACGCCGCAGGTTTCCGATCGGCCGACGGTGCTGGTCTATGGCCATTTTGACGTGCAACCTACCGATCCGATCGAGGAATGGGACTCGGATCCGTTTGACGCAGCGCTCCGGGGCGAAGAGCTGTTCGCGCGCGGGTCGTCGGACATGAAGTGCTCGCTGCTGGCGTTCGTGCAGGCGGTCGAGGCGCTTCAGGACGGCGGCGATCTGCCCGTCAACCTCAAGTTCCTGCTCGAGGGGGAGGAAGAAGTCGGGTCGCCCAGCCTGCCGGACTTCATTCGCGAACACCGCGACCTGCTGCGGGCCGACGTGGCCGTCAATTGCGACGGCGAAACGCACAGTCCCACACAGCCGTCCATCTGCTACGCCCTGCGCGGTCTGGCCTACTTCGAGATCGAGGTGCACGGCGCCAAGCAGGATCTGCATTCGGGCGTGTTCGGCGGCTCGCTGCATAATCCGGCCCAGGCCCTGTGTGAATTGCTCGCCGGCATGCATGACAAAGACGGGCGCGTCACCTTGCCGGGGTTCTACGACGCCGTGCGGCCGCTCGACGACGAAGAGCGCGCCGTGTTGGCTCGCGTACCATTGACCGACGGCGAATGGCGTGCGATGACCGGTGTGCCCGCCCTGTGGGGCGAGACGGGTTACACGCTCGTCGAGCGTCTCGGCGCACGGCCGACGCTCGAGGTGAACGGACTCGTGAGCGGATTCACCGGCGAAGGCGCGAAGACGGTGTTGCCCGCCAAGGCCTTGGCCAAAATCTCGATGCGGCTGGTGGCCGACCAAAACCCGGACGATATCGAAGGGCAACTGCGCGCGTACCTCGATCAGCACGCTCCGGAGACGATCGCCTGGGAGGTTCGTGATCTGGGTCGTGCACCGGGGGCGATCACGGCGCGCGACTCGCGTGAGATGCGGGCGGCACAGCGCGCGTTGCACGACACCTTCGGCGCGGAACCGTTTTTCAAACGCGAGGGCGGCAGCGTGCCGGTGGTTGGCATCATGCAGCAGGAACTCGGGATCGATTCGATCATCACCGGATTCCGCCTGCCCAACTCCAACATGCACGGCCCGAATGAGAAGCAGCACGTGCCCACGTTACACAAGGGCGTCGAGGCGTTCATCCGTCTGCTGCTCAACCTTGCGGATTCTGAATGCACGTAAGTACACGTTCTCACAAATACGATGACGTATAAGGAAGTCCCGGACCTTCTTTGACGGGATAACAGGATGCACTGGACAATCGAGAGGAAGGTATCCTGTAAATCACAGCCTGCAGGAGGTAGTGACGAGGCAAAGAAGGCTCGTAAGGGAGGTGGGGCGTCTCGCCCCACATTTGCAGGCAAGGCGCCTCGCACCACAATCGGGGGCGAGACGCCCCCGCTCCCCTATATGTCTGATTTGACGTCATGGCACACGGGATACCGATCTCCGGAAGTTCATCCAGTCTATCCTGTTATCCTGTCCCAAGAACACCTCACCGAAACTACGAAATGGCGTACCAAGGTGCCGTAGCGCGACGTGTCGGGTCGAGACCAGAGCCATTGTCAAAGAGGAGTTACCTATGGAAACGCGAATTCGGGGAACACTGCTGGGAGACACGAAGCCGTCGGACGTGATCGTTCGCGGAGGCGTGGTGGCGGCGGTCACGCCGGCCGGGCGCGGGCGCGTGGACGCTGGCTCGCGGGACACCATCATCGGACCGACGCTCTTCGACATCCAGGTCAACGGCGTTCGCGGCATCGACTTGCAGACGGACCACGTCACGCCGGAAGATGTGCGCGCCATCACCGGCATGCTGGCCGGAACCGGCGTGTCGCAGTGGGTGCCTACGCTGGTGACCGGTGGCGCCAAGACGATGGAACAGGCGTGCCGCGTCATCGCCGAGGCGTTGCAGGATCGGACGGTGGCGCGGGCGGTGCCCGGCGTTCACGTCGAAGGGCCTTATATCTCGCCGATGGACGGTCCCCGCGGGGCGCATCCGCTGAAACATGTGCGTCCGCCGAGCGTCCGCGAGTTCGACCGGCTCAACAAGGCCGCGGACGGTAAGATCCTCTACGTTACGCTGGCCCCGGAACAGAAGGGCGCGGTGGCGTTTATCAAGGCGATGGTTCGGCGTGGGGTGACGGTGTCGCTCGGGCACCACAACGCGGATGCGCGGACCATCGAAACCGCCATCGACGCGGGCGCGCGATTGTCGACGCACCTGGGCAACGGCCTTGCTTCGATGATCCACCGTCACGAGAATCCGCTGTGGCCGCAACTGGCCGACGACCGCCTCACCGCGGCCTTCATCGCCGACCTTCAGCACCTGCCGTCGGCGGTGCTGAAGTCGTTCGTACGAGCCAAAGGCGCCGAGCGCGTCGTGTTGACTTCGGACTGCGTCCACATCGCCGGACTCAAGCCGGGCGCCTACGAGATGGCCGGGCAACCGGTGGAGCTGCTGCCGACGGGACGCATCTGTTTGAGTGGCACGGATCTGCTGGCGGGGAGTTCGCTGATGTTGCTCCAGGGCGTGGTGAACGCCGCGCGCGTGACCGACCTGACGCTGGAGCAAGCCTTCGCGAGCGCGTCGACGATTCCGGCGAAACTCTTCGGGGTCCGGCGCCGGTTCGCGTTGCCCCGCGCCGGTACGAAAGCGGATTTCGTCGCGTTCGATGTGGTTGAAGACACGGCGCGCGTGCGCGCCGTGTTCGTGAATGGCCAGTTACAAGCGGGGTCATAGCCCAATAGTCGAGAATACGATATTGCCGATGAGGCCCGCGGATTCGACGAGGCTGGCGGCGGGTACTACGTTTCGCTGTGTGCGCCCGCCATGCGTGCGTTGGCATTCTCTAAACGCTCGCTGAGCACGTGGACGATATTGAGGAGGATTCGTACCGCTACGTGCTTCTCGAGGATATTGTTGATCTGGCGTTCGTCGAGCGTGAAGAGTGTGCATTCCGTGCGTGCGGCTGCCGTCGCGCAGCGGGGCCGGTTGTTGAGCACGGACATCTCGCCGAAGGCATCGCCGATGCCGCATCGGGCAATGGACGTGCCCTTGATGTAGATCTCGATCTGCCCGCTGAGCACAACGAAGAGGTTGGAGCCCAGCATACCTTCGTGGAAGATCGTGTCGCCCTGACGGAACTGCAATACCTTGCCCTGATGGAGTATGTCGGCCACTTCTTCGGGGGTCAGGCCCTTGAAGATAATGACTTTCTCAGCATAACGTTTGTACTTGTCTCTGTCGGACATGAGTCCACCTCTCGCTCTTGGTCGGCTTTCGAAACCTTTCTATTCTTACCATGGTACAGCAAACCGCCGGGGAAGTCATCCGTGCAGGCCGGGGCCTGTGGTAGAATGCGGAGCAACGAACGCAGGTGGGAGAACGGCATGGGGTACCGGGCGAAGAAAGCGGTCGTAGCGGCGTCGCTGCTGGCGTTGAGCACCGCCTTTGAAACGGTTTCCAAACGCAGCCCCGAGATGCGGGCGGAGATCGCGCGTTGGAACGACGGCCGCGCGTTCGCCATGGGCGTGTTGCCGCGCGGACCCGCCATCACGATGCGTAACGAAGGTGGGCGGCTGCGCTACGCCGGGCCGGGCTATCATGACCCCGACGTCAAGATCTTGTTCAAGAACGTCGACAACGCCCTGCTCCCACTGACCGGCCGGATTGGCGCCGACATCGCCTTTGTACAACACCGGGCCGCGCTGCACGGGGAGGTCGCCCACGGCATGCAGACATCGCGCGCGCTGGCCATCGTGCAGACCTACTTGCTGCCGGGGTTTATATTGCGCCGCACGTTCAAGCGCCCGCCGCGCCTCAGCGCGCGGCAGTGGTTCCTGAAGGCATGGGTGATGGGCACGCTGCCCTTCGGCATGGCTGTCAACTTCGCCAAACGGTGATGGGCCAATTCTGGGAGACGAGATGATACCGGAATACTACGAATTTGCGTGCCCCACGAAGATCATCAGCGGTTTCAAGGCCCTGTCGAACCTGCCCTACGAAATGTCGCTGCTGGGCGCCGCGCGGGCGCTGGTCGTCACGGATCAAGGTGTCGCCGGCGCGGGCCTGATCAAGCGGGTGCACGCCGTTTTCGAGGGCGCCGACGGCGTCATCGGAGCCGTGTACGACGAGACGCCGGTCGATTCGGGCAGCGAGGCCGTCCGCGCCGTGGCCGACGCGTATCGTGGGCACGAGTGCGACTGCCTCGTCGCCGTGGGCGGCGGAAGCTGCATCGACACGGCGAAGGGCGCCTTGATCGTGCTCGCCGAGGACAGTGCCGACCTGAAGGCCTACCAGGGCGCGGAGCGTTTCAACAAGCCCACGTGCCCCTTCATCGTCGTGCCGACCACCGCGGGCACGGGGTCCGAAGCGACGCTGGCGGCCGTTATCCGCGACGAAGCCACGCGTACCAAGATGGCCCTCACTTCGTACCGCCTCTTTCCCGACGTGGCCATTCTCGATCCCAAAATGACGGTGACCATGCCGCCCCATATCACCGCCGCAACCGGTATGGACGCGCTGACCCATGCCGTCGAGGCTTATTGTAGCTTGCAGAAGAATCCTATGTCCGACGCATTCAGCCAAGCCGCCATCCGGCTTATCATGCGGCATCTGATCGACTGCGTGCGCAACGGCGGCGACGAGCAAGCACGGCTGGCGATGGCGAACGCGGCGCTGTTCGCCGGGATCAGCTTCTCGAACGCGATGATAGGCGTCGTGCATGCCCTCGCGCACGCTTGTGGAGGCGTGTGCCGGATCCCGCATGGCGTGGCCAACGCCGTGCTGTTGCCGTGGGGGATGGAATACAACGCCGGGAAGGCCGGGGACGCCCTGGCGGCGCTTGGTCCAGTGTTGGGCGCCGATGCGACCGTGACCGGGGCCATCGGGGCCGTGCGGGATCTGCGCGCGAGGCTTGGCGAACTGTGCGGTCTGCCCGAGACATTGGGCGCCGCCGGAGTGGAAGCCGAGCAACTCGACGCGATCGCCCGCGTGGCTATCGACGATGGATCCGTCACCTACAACCCCGAAGACGTCACCTACGACGACGCGCTGGGGATTCTCAAGAATGCGCTCTGAACCCGCACGGCGGGGACGTATTAGAGCAGCATCCAAAGTTAACCGGCGATTCTGCGTTGGATACTTGACCGGCGTTTCGGGTATTCTTCGGCGCACTTGGCCCCAACGGCCTAGCCCATTGGGCTCAATGGCGCGTCGCATTGGGTCGCATTTCCACGGCGCATGATGAGGACAGCACGATGTCAGAGAAACAGGAAATCATCCTATCCGGTATTCGCCCGACCGGGCGGCTCCACTACGGCAATTACTTCGGCGCGGTGCATCATTTCATCCATCTGCAGGAAGCGGGGCACCGCTGTTATTATTTCATCGCCGACTATCATGCCCTGACGACCATTACGGAGCGGGTGGACTTCTACCGGCAGACGATCGATATGCTCCGCACCTACGTCGCGTGCGGCCTCGACCCCGTCAAGTCCGTCATCTACCGTCAGAGCGACCTGCCCTGCACGGCGGAACTGGCGCTGCTGCTCGGCATGGTGACGAACATCGGCCACCTGGAGCGTGGCACCACCTATAAGGACAAGCTAAGCAAGTTGACCAGCAAGCCCGGCTCCGAAGGCAACCCGCTGTCCTACGGTCTGCTCGGCTACCCCGTGCTGATGGCGGCCGACATCCTCATCGTGCGCGCCGACAAAGTGCCCGTCGGCGACGATCAGCGCCAGCACGTCGAAATGACGATGGACATCGCGCAGAAGTTCAACCACCGGTTCGGCGAGACGCTCAAGATTCCCCGGGCCACATCGCGCAAAGCGCTGCGCTTGCCCGGGCTCGACGGCGGCGCGAAAATGGGTAAGAGCGAGCACAATACGCTCGACCTGCTCGACGATGAAAAGACGGTGCTGAAGAAGATCAAAGCCGTGCAGACATCCACGGATCCACTGCCGCTCGACACCGACAGCGACCTGCCCGAGGCGGTGATTCCCCAGATGCCCCCGAGCGTCGGCATGCTCTACCGCCTGCTCAACCTCCTGGCTCCCGAAGACGTCTACCTCGATTTCCTCGGCAAGTACCGCCGGAAAGAGAAGTTTTACGGGATGCTGAAGACCACCCTCGCCCAGCACGTGTCGGCGTTCAACGCGCCCATTATAGAACGGTTCAACGATCCGGAGAACAGCCCCGAGTACGTCGAGGACTTCCTGCGTGAAAACGCCAAAAAGGTTACGCCGGTCGGTTTGGCCACCGTCGAAGCCTGCCGGGAAGCCATCGGGATTGGACACAGCCTCTATCGAGCGTAGCGCGCCATGACACGTCGAACGATTCTCATCACGGGGGCGAGCGGCAAGCTGGGGTCGGCCCTCGTCCATTCGCTCAGCGGCACGCACCAAATCGTCCAACTCGACCTCGAAGAACCCACCGCCGCTCAACGCGCCATCGGCCCCTTCCACACCGGATCGATTACCGATCCCATGGCGGTCGCCGCGGCGATGGACGGCGTCGACACGGTGATCCACGCCGGTGCCATCCCCTGGAGTCTCAAGCCGTATCATCTGCTCATCCGCACGAACGTGATGGGCACGTTCGTGCTGCTCGAACAGGCCGGCGTCTGCGGACACGTCGAGCAATTCATCTACATCTCTTCGATCATGATGCACGGTCTATGCAACCCGCGCATCAAGCTGCGGCTGCCCGACTACCTGCCCATCGACGAAGACCACGCGTCCAAGGCTGTTGACCTGTATCCCTGCACCAAGGCCCAAGCCGAGTTCTGGTGCCGCAACTACGTCGAGCGATTCGGCAAGCCCTGCATCGCGATCCGCCCGCCGCTCATCATCACACTCGACAGCGAAGGACAGTTCGAGGCTCAACCCGTCGGGGAACAGCCCAGCCTGCACGAATACATCGGGACCAGCGACCTCCTCGACGCGATCACCCGCGCTCTCGACTACCACCCGCTCGACGGCTTCGACCGATTCCTAGTCCATGCCGCCGACCAACGCAGCACTATGCCCAGCATGGAAATTGCGGAACGTTTCTTCCC
>JAACEL010000520.1 GCA_011682535.1 Nitrospiraceae bacterium
CTTCTTCATGGCAGGGCTCCTTACCCGGGACTACGTATCCCATCGGCAAGGAGACCCGAAGCTATCCACCAATTGATCGCTGACGGAGTACTAGGTATCCGAAAACGTGACGTCCTGCAGTGAGGGACGGCCGATGCGAGAAGTGGATCTGTATCGAAACCGAACAAGGGAGGGGTGTAATGGTCCAGGGAAAGTGAACGCCCGGAAATGGCGTGTTTTCAGGCCGCGAAGTCGCTGCCGACGTGCGTGTTCTTTGGAAAAGTGACGTCATTCGACGTTGCGTTCAGACGTCAAGCGGCCTCGTTGCATGGAAATCACTCACCAGCACGCACACCGGGCGCAGCCACACGGACGGGCATCCGTTCATCTGCTTACCCGCCGCGTGATCAGCCGCCGCACGATACGAAAGGGTGAACCCATGGCCCGGAACAACCAGATGATCCGCCAGTGGAAGCTGCTCCAGGCCCTGGAGACGAACCGCTTCGGCCTGACGCTCAAGGAACTCTCTGAGCAGTTCGAGGTCACCGAGATGACAGTCCGCCGCGATCTCAAGGGACTCGAGGAGGTTGGCTTCCCGATCTTCGCCGATACGCTCGATGACGGCAGCAAGAAGTGGCGGATCAACTACAAGGTCATCCACGCGCCGCACGTGACGTTTCACCTCACCGAGGTTCTGGCCCTCTACCTGAGCCGCGAACTCCTGCGGCCGCTGGCTGGCACGCAGTTCGCCGAGGGCATCCGAAGCTGCATCGACAAGGCCAAGAGCATGTTCAAGCCTTCGGCCCTGGGCTACTTCCGCCGCCTGGCGGAGGTACTCTACGTGCACCTGCCGGAGTTGCCGGACTACTCCGAGAAGGAGAAGATCATCGACATCTGCTCCATCGCCTGTGAGGACGAGAAGGAACTGGCGATCCGCTACCGCTCGGCTGGAAGCGCGTCGCGGCTCCGCACCGTGCAACCCTACGGGCTGGTCTACTTTCACCACGCCCTCTACCTCGTCGCCCGGGACCCCAAGGCCAAGGAACTCAGAACCTTCAAAATCGACCGCATCGACGAAGCGGAGCTACAGGACAAGGACTTCCAGCGGCCGCTGGAGTTCGACCTGTCGAAGATTTACGAGCACAGTTTCGGCATCTTCCATTCGGACAAGACCATCAAGGTCCGGGTAAAACTCGCCCCCGAGGCGGCCAACGCGGTGCTGGAACGAAAGTGGCACACCAGTCAGAAGATCGAGAAGCACAAGGACGGCTCGGTCATCGCCACTTATACCCTCGGCGACACGACGGAACTGAAGAGTTGGGTGCTGTCGTTCGGGCGATACGTCGAAGTGCTGGCGCCCAAGTCATTGCGTACTGAGATTCGCAACGAGTTGGCCGCGGCGGCAGCGCCTTACCGAGGGTGACCCCAGGCAACTCGCCCGCGCCCCGTTCTGAAGCCACCACCCCGCTTGTGCCTTGACCGTCGGCGACGTCCACATCCAGTGGCCTGACCCCGGCTGTTATCCCCTTGGCGTATAACTTCTGTAGTGAGAACGCTCGACGCGCCGCGCGTCAACATTGCGGGCGGGCCGGACGCATCGTCCTCGAAACAACCAGACAGGGGGAACGCGACATGGAAACGCTGAGATTCAAAGAGGACTTGCCTGACGATGAGCGATGCTATGCGGCCGGACTCGGACGAGCGAGATGGCTCGGTCCGCCGCCCTTGGCCGCCGGGGCCTGCCCGCAGTGCCGCCGGACCGACAGCGTGATCCCGATCATCTACGGCACGCTTGCCCCGGAGCAACACGACCTGATGATGGCCGGCCTTCTCGTCATGGGCGGGCAGGCGATGTACGAAGGTGACCGCGACCCAACGCACTTCTGCACGGGCTGCGACACGTCGTTCCGGCTGCAATAGGCGGGCACGCGGATCCGGCGGCGCGAGGGTGGAACACGACAGAACCGAGGGGAAAGAAAGGGAGGCGATCATGTCGACAGATACGATTCAGTCCTGGTTACGTGACCTGCGGGTCGGAGACCCCGTCGAGAGTCAGAACCTGACGGTGGTGCCGCTCCTGGGTGGCCTTGGCGATGTACCCGAGTACCACGCCCTCGACGAGGCGTTGGCTTCCGGGACGCTGGCCGTGATGGAGGTGGACGAGGCTGGCAGCGTGCCGGAACTCGCGGTGCAGAACACCGGGGAGAAGGATGTTCTGCTCCTGGATGGCGAAGAACTGGTCGGTGCCAAGCAGAACCGCATCCTCAACCTGACCATCCTGGTTGCCGCTGGCGGAAAGATGAAGATTCCCGTCAGCTGCGTTGAGCAGGGGCGGTGGCGGAGCATGTCAGAGCGATTCGTCAGTGGCCGCCATGCGCCTTCCCGGGTGAGGAGCAACAAGGAGCGAAGCGTCCGCGAGAGCCTCCGTGCCACGGGCAAGGCCATGAGCGACCAGGGCCAGGTCTGGAACGATGTGGAGGTGGTCCTCAATGGCAGTGCCGCCCACAGCACCACACGGGCCATGGCGGATGCGTTCAGCAAGCACGAGGCCGACCTGCGACAGGCGGCAGAGAAGATTCGCCTGCCGGACGATGCGTGTGGCATGGCCGCCTTCGTGACAGCTGAGTTGGTCGTCGTGGACCTGTTCGGCTACCGGGCGACGTTCCAGCAGACCAGCGGCAAGTTGATCGACTCGTACCTGCTGACGGCGCTCACGGAACTGTCCGTGCGGACCGATCGCGTGTTCCCAGCGGGAGCATTCGACTTCCGCAAACGGACGGCCGAGATTCTCGAGCGGGCGGCGGCCGGGCAGGTTGAAGCGCGGCCGTCGGTCGGCCTGGGCACGGACGTGCGAATCACGGGCAACGACGTTCGCGGCGCCGCCCTGGTTCTCGATGAGCAGGTACTGCACGCCAGCCTGTTCCCGGACAGCGCCATTGACGAACTCGACGGACACAGAAGCGGCTCTCGGATTGCTTCGCCCCGCCGCAGGCGTCGCGGGCGGAACGGACCTCAGGAGCAAGCCCCGCCATCGCAAGGCGACAGCGAGAGAGAAGTATAGTCGAACAGCTTATCAGGGGGGAAAACTCGCAACGGGCGGTCGAGCATCATGCCGACCACAACACGACGAGACTGGCTGCCGGACGAAAGTCCATCCCATCCCAGCGCAGCAGCCAGCCGACCGCCCCGCGAGTTTACTGGGGGCCAAATGTGAGGGAGCCACTGGGTGGTGTTTCCCCCGTTATCGCCGCACCAATCTGGAAGGAAGACTCGTGATGACACTGTTCTGGATCATTGTTGCCTTGCTGCCGTTCGCGCTGGCCTGGAAGATCGGCAATGCGAACAAGAACCACCTACGGGACGACGACCAGAACCTTGGCTAAGTCCGGCACAAGCTAGTACTCTGTCAGTCATTAATCGCTGGATAGAGCCGCCTCAATTTTATTCGTGCATCTGTTGTTGTGAACTGCCAGTTCACTTTTGTGCCGG
>JAACEL010000140.1 GCA_011682535.1 Nitrospiraceae bacterium
CTCTACCCCATGAATACCCTTATGGAACGGAAAGATCCCGCATTCTTGAAGAAAACTCCTCGCCCGGCTACGCTGGTCTTAGGTCTAGTGCCCGAAGCCCTCGCAGGACACGAGCGGCTCCGCCGAGTCCACCGCGTTGCTTCTCTTAGGGCTCGTATCAGAATAAGTTTGCTGTTTCCGCGCTCAGATTTGCGTCGGATTTGAGCGTGACGATTGAGCAAAACCGCAGGAATAGTCAGCTATTTTGAGGTTCTTGCGATTGAGAAGCGCTCGAAGCTGGCGTGAAGATGAGATGCGGAAACGGTGGAGTTATTCTGGTACGAGCCCTTAAGCCGTATCTTCGCCAAGCAGGATTCGTCTCTCAGGCGCCCCTCATCGTTTCTCCGTCCCATGCAAAGACAGCGTACCTTGAACCACTGCTTGACTTCTTCTGGGGCATCAACGAGACAGGTGGTTCGGCGTGGAACTTCGCCATAGTCGGTTTCTCCCTGCCGCCGCACGATGGCTACCTCAGGCAAGCTTTCTATAACCTTGTGCGGAACTATCAGCTTGTCGAGCTTGGCAAGAAGTACCCGAAGACTCGACTCAAGGTGGTGGATCTTCGCCAGGAGGGAAAACAGCAGCAGGAACTGAAGAGGAATTACCGGTTTGTTGACTGGACGAAGACAGACGCTTCTTGGGAGGGATTTGGGGCGGAGGCGTTGGAATTCCTTTTCGATTGAGGAGAGAGTGAGGCGGGCTGCAGGCGTCCTCTGCCATCTCATCGCTTGGTGTCACTTTTCTTCGTGTTCTTCGTGCCCTTCGTGGTGGAGAATCCGCCACCGCACGTAGCGGGGTGGATTGAAGCGGGCGGGGCCTCGTGCTAGGCTGGCGCGTGACAGGGAGGGGTGTGCTTCAACCAACGAGGTGAGCTTGGACTCGACGACCGCGCAGACTGGCCCGGCTGCAGGCGATGACGCGATGGGCGCATCGTCCCTGTTCCACATTGGGCTGGGCGCGTTGGCGTGGACGGGCTTCTGTGTGTTGGCCGTCGTGCTGCGCGGGGTCCGTTGGGACGAGAACTACGAGTTTGCCCAAGCCGCCCTGCGCCTGGTGCCCTACGCGGAGGGACATCCCCTGTTCCGCCACGCGCGGGGCCTGTATAGCCTGCAAATGCACACGACGGCCGCCCTGCTGGCGCTGACCCGAAGTCCCGCGGTCGTGTGCGGTTTGCGTAACTTGCTGTTTCTCCTCGGCACCGTGCTGCCCGTCTACGGCCTGTGCGCGTGGCTGACGCGCCGGGCGTTGTGGGGGCATGCGGCGGCGTTGCTGGCGTTGACGGGCATTCACCTGGGTTTCTACGGCGTCTATCCGCAATATGCGTGGCCGGGGATGTACTCGAACGGACACATCGGCACCGCCTCCGCCGTACTGGCGGTGGGCGTGTTGGCCTGTGGATACCGCCGGGCGGGTTTCCTGCTCGCGGGCCTCATGCCGGCCATCCACCTCGGCCAGGCGCCGCCCGTGTTGTGTCTGGCCGGACTCTGGGCATTGTGGGAGGTGGGGGCCGGGCGTGGGCGGCGGCTGGTTCCCGCGTTGGCGTGGGGGAGCGCGGGACTGGCGCTCAGCGTTGCGCTGTGGGTGGCGCAACGGGCCCTGTGGGCGGTGCCCGATCCAACATCGGGACCTTACCACGCCGCGCTCGACACGCAGGCCGTCTGGCTTCACTACATGGAACGCTTCGCGTCCCATCGCAATCTCTACGGAGGCGCCACCCATCTGCTGTTGGCCGGGCTCCTCGTGCTGGGCCTGGCCGCCGCGCTGGCTGAAGGGAATGCTGGACGGCGGCGCGCGTTGGGGACGATCACGGCGTATGCCGCGATCGTGGCCGGAATGGTGTGGGGCATCATGGCTGTGCACGCGATGATGGGGCCCCGGATTCCGTTCTTGTTGGTTGGCTGGCTTCCCTATCGTCTGGTCAATCATGCGGCCCCCCTGCTGATCGTCGTGGCGGTCTTCCTGCTCGCGGATGGGCGCGGCACGGCCGTGCTGGCCGCCGCTTTGCTGTTTGGTCTGGTGAAGCCGCTGTTGGCCCTCGGGGTGCCCGAGGGGGTGTACGCCCGCTATCTGGCCGACGGCTCCAGCGTACTGTTCTTCCTGTATGGCGCGGCGCTGGCGCGCATCTACCTGGCGTTGCGGTCGCGACCGTGGTATTGGCGAGCGTGGTTGCCGATGACCATCGTGTTTCTTGCGTTCTTGCACCAGTTCGGCGCGGCTTGTAGCGTCCTTGGCGTCGTGTCCATGCTCGTGCTGAGCTTCCGCGAGCGCCGTGGAGACACGCCGCGGTCCATGGGACGGCTTGCCGCCGCGCTCTCCGTGCTGTTGGCTGTGGCGTTGGTGTATGGCCAATGGCGCGAGCGCGATCACCTGCCGGTGTCGGACTTCGAACGAGACGTTGCTTCATACCTCGACGCTCAAGGACAGCCGGACGCGTTGCTCGTCGCCAACTATCGGCAGGAGTTGCTCCAGGCTAAGACCGGGCATCCTGTGTTTTCCGATATGGCCACCATTACGTGGGTGGGTTACGAGCCCGCGCTCGGCACCACCATCGCCAAGATGTATGGCGACGTCTACGGCCTTCAATTGGCCCCGGGCGCCGAAGAGGCGGACCCCGTCCCGTGGTTCGAGCGGTGGGCGCGGCGCAGTCAGGCGGACTGGCAAGCGCTGGGCGAAACGTACCAGTTCCAGTATGTCGTCGCGCCATTCTTCGCCAAGCTCAACCTGCCTGTGGCTGTCGCGGGAGCCGAAGCTACGCTGTATGCTATTCCCAACCAGGAGCCGGCGCCATGATGGACCATCGCGACAGACAAGCCCAGCGCGCCGTGGCCATTGGCGTAGTGTTGTGGGTGTGTTTCTGCGTGGCGATCGTCGTCGTTCGGGGCGTGCGCTGGGACGAAACCTACGAGCACGCCCAAGTCATCACGCGCCAAGTGCCCTATCCCGATGGCCATCCCCTGTTCCGCTACTGCCGCAGCGCCTTCAGTCTGCAAACGTTCCTCTCGGCCGGGATGCTGTCGGCGGGAATGGGACCGGCGGCGATCTGCGGGTTCCGCAACGTGCTGCTGCTGTTGTCGACGGTGCTTCCCGTGTTCCTGTTCGGGGCTTGGCTCTCGCGTAGCGCGCTGTGGGGGCACGTGGCCGCGCTGTTGGCGTTGAGCGGGCTGTTCCTGGAGTTCGACGGCAGCTATCCCTTCGCAATCTGGCCCGGCGTGTTCTCCAACGGCCCCGTCGGCGGACTCTATGCGTTGGTAACGGTCTACTGCCTCCTGAATGCCCACTGGCGTACCGCGTTTCTGCTCGTTGGACTGATGCCCTGCGTCCACATCGGCCAAGCGCCTCCCGTGTGGGGGTTGGCGGCAGTGTGCGCCGCGTGGGGCGTCTGGCGCGGCGAGGGCCGGAAGGTGGCGCAAGGGATGGTGTTTGCGGCGATCGGACTCGCGATCTGCGCCGCGTTCTTCCTTTTCGTCCGGCGGTTCCACGTGCCCGCTCCCATCGATGGCCCCTTTTTCTCCGCCGCCGACCCACTCCCCATATGGCGCGCCTACACCGCCAGCGACATCCACCGCCTGTTTCCGCCCGGCAATGGACAACTCGCGCTGATGGGGTTCCTGATCCTTACTTCCCTGGCTGCGCTCGACGCGTGGCGGAGGACGCGGTCCGTTGTCGACGGTCCCGCCGCGGTCCACGCGGGCCTGCTCATCTACGGAGCGGGGATTGCCGTGGCGGTGTGGGGCATCATGCTCGTCCACTACGCCATGGGACAGCAGGTGCCCTTCCTGCTCGTTGGATGGATGCCGTACCGGTTGATCAACCACATCGCGCCGCTCTTGCTAGCGGCCGTCGTCGGCGTGCTCGGCGATTCGAGATCGACGCGCGAAGCGCGGACTTCGCGCGTTCAACTGTTGCTCCTGGGAGCGCTCGCCTACATTCTGCTGGCGCCGTTGTTCCCACGGATCGTGGGTGAGGAAGTGTACCGGCGCTATCTGGCGGCGAGCGACGGCGTGTTCTTCGCGCTGTACGGCGCGGCGTTCGGGGTGCTGGCCGTCCGGCTCACGCGGACGCGGCGCGACACGCTCTGGATCGTGGCCTTGGGCATTGTCCTGCTGGCCGGGCTGGCTTGGTATCACCAGTTCGGTGCGGCGTGCGTGGCCGCCGGTCTTGGGGCGTCGTTGGTGTTGTCGCGGGTACCGCGGCGCGAGACCAGCGGGAGCATTGACATCGTTCGGAGCGTTGCGTTAGCGCTGATGCTCGTCCTCTTCGCCGTCATTTTCGTACAGCAATGGCGGGACCACGATTCGCTACCGCGCAGCGCGTTCGACAAACGCGTGACGTTCTACCTCGCCGAATCCGGCGAAGACACCGTCATGCTCGCCGCACAGCCCGACGAGTTCCTATTGCAAGCCCGGACGGGACATCCCGTGCTGGTCGAGACGGCCACGGCCTCGTTGATGAGCTACGCGCCCGCGCTCGGGCCGGGCATCGACAAGGTGTACGGTGACGTCTACGGCATCCATTTCGGACCCAGGTCCCATGGGGAGCCCCCCGCCAAACCATGGCGCGAGGTCTGGTCCGAACGCGCGCGGGCCGAATGGGTGCGCCTGTCTGAGGAATACGGATTCGGGTACGTCGTCGCCTACGACGGCCTTGAACTCGACCTACCCGTGATTTTCCGGGATGGGGGTGCGGCGTTGTTCGCGGTACCGGCTGCGCCCTAGCGTATTCGACAAGCCTTTCTTGAAGCCCCTATACTCTTGCTCGTTGAAAACTGGGGCTTACGTTCATGCGAATCGGCATTATCGGCGCAGGGATATCGGGTCTGGCCGCTGGGTTCAGGCTCGCGCGCAAGGGCCATCACGTGGAGGTGTTCGAACGCGACGACGCCGTGGGCGGGCTCGCCGCTACCTTCGATCTCGACGGCACGCGCATCGAACGCTATTACCATTTTCTGTGCGGACGCGACGACGCGTATATCGACCTCTGTCGCAAGCTCGGCCTGGCGTCCCGGATCGTCTTCAAGAAGGCGCGGACGGGGTTCTTCTACGAGGGCCGCGAGTTCCCCCTGACGACCCCGCTCGACCTGCTCCGGTTCACACCCATTCCGTTGTCGCAACGCATCCGATTCGGCTTGTTCGCGCTGGAGGCGCGTTGGCGTACCGAGTGGCGGCAGTTGGACGAACTGGCCGCCCGGCCATGGCTGATCGATCGCCTCGGCGAACGCGCCTACGACGTGATCTGGCGTCCTTTATTAACCCTCAAGTTCGGCGCGCAACATGATCGGATCTCGGCGGCCTGGGTGTGGCATCGCCTGCACCGCGTGGCGCGATCCAAAGGGCGTCACGGTTTTCTCCAAGGTGGTGCCGACCTCCTGCTCGATGCGTTGACGGGTCAGATCCGCGAGCACGGCGGTGCGGTCCACACGTCGCGTCCCGTCGCCCGCGTAGTCGCCGACGGCGGCCGCGTGCGCGGACTGCAACTCGCCGATGGCGAAGTGTTCGAGTGCGACCGCGTCGTGTCGACGCTGCCGCTGCCGTTGCTGGCCGGGATGTTGCCCGAAGATGACAGCCCTTACGGCCAGGCACTTCGATCCGTCGAGTACATCGGCGTGGCCTGCGTCGTCTTCAAGTTGGCCCGGCCGGTCACCCGCAACTTCTGGCTCAACATCAACGACGCCGCGGTGGCTACCAACGGCATCATTGAATACACCAACTTGAACCCCCTGACCCCTGCCGGCGGCCACATCGCTTACGTGCCCTACTACCTCGCCACCGACCACGACCTTTTCCGCAAGTCCGACGAGTCGATCGTCCGTCAGTCGTGGGACGCGCTGCGCCGGGTGTCGCCAAAACTGAGCGATTCCGATCGGGTGGCGTATCGCGTGTTCCGGTCGGACTACGCGCAGGCGGTCTGCACGACGGGTT
This sequence comes from Nitrospiraceae bacterium, assembly GCA_011682535.1. Classification (GTDB taxonomy): domain Bacteria; phylum Hydrogenedentota; class Hydrogenedentia; order Hydrogenedentales; family SLHB01; genus JAACEL01. The sequence continues at coordinate 5,958 of JAACEL010000140.1, forward strand.
TCCTTCATCGCATCCCGGATTCGCGTGCGCCCATCGAAGGCCTGCGCCTGTTGGATTCAGTGTATCTGTATCCAGAGGACCGTTCGCAGTCGGGTCTGATCGTGCGCGCCTTCGAGTGCGCCGATGCGCTGCGCGAGGAAGGCCGATGAGTCCGTCTGACGGCCGGCACGCGACCGGAGACGTGGGCGGCCACTACGCTCGCCTCGCCCCCGACTACGCGCGGAAGGCCAACCGCGCCTGCCAACGCGCCTATCGCGAACTGGTGTCGCGGACGTTGGGTGGCACCCGCCGGATTCTGGAACTTGGCGCGGGATCGTCGGACGCCGTGGCCGGACTCGACGCCGCGCGTGTGGTGGCTTGTGACCTCAGCCTGCCGATGCTGCGCGCCCGGACACGTCTGTCGTCGCTGCCGCTTGTGGGCGACGCCCAGCGGGTACCTTGCCGCGACGCGGCGTTCGACGCCGTTTTCTGCATTAACCTTTTGGAACACGTCCCCGAGCCCGGCCAAGCGGTGGCCGAAACCGCCCGGGTGCTGGGCAAGGGCGGGCGATTTCTCGCCGTGACTCCCAACGGCAACGTGGCCGGGCTTCTTGAACTCCTGGAACGACTGCACCTCAAGCTGCCCGAGGGCCCCCACCATTTCCTCACCAGCGAAGCCCTCGCGGGCTTGGCCGAGCCCCATTTCCGGATTGTCGAGCACCGCCGTTTCCTCGCCTTCCCCGCCGGCCCCGCGGCGTTCGTGCGTGGCATCGACCGGATCGTGGGCGGCAAGCGAAGCCGGGGGCTCTTTCAGTACATCCTGATGGAGAAACAGTGACGCAATCCTTGCGGGAAGCTGCAGGTGGCAGCTTCCAACATGCCCGCCGTCACGACCTCCTCCTTTGACTGACCCGACGCGATTGAGTACCATGTGCGGCCAAGTGGGGCGGTGGTGGGATCGGCTCTACGTGGGCAACACGTAGCGCGCTGACCACAGCGAAGGAGTTAGGAAACATGAAGTCTTCCATCAAACATCAGGGCGAAATCCGCGGCAACGCTATCCGGAAACGGCTCGACAAGGTCGTAGGACTTGGACAACGCACCTATACGCCCAGCGAACTGGCCGTCGACAGGGCCAAGGGGTGCAATATCTATACCGTCGACGGCAAGAGACTGATCGACTTCACGTCGGGTGTCCTGGTCGCCAATTTGGGTCACGCGCATGCGGGTTTTGAGAAGCGGTGCAAGCAGTACACGGCCGCGCTGCCCCGGAACGCTTACAACATGGTTACGGCCATTGAAGCCGAAGCGGCCGAGCGCGTCATCAAGAGTCTGAGCTACCCCCGGGCTCAGAAGCTTCTGTGGGCCGCCAGCGGCTCGGAAGGTATCCAGAAAGCCATGTGGGCCGCCCTTCACCGACACCCCGATCGCCCGATCATGGTGGCCACGCGGGGCGGGTTCCACGGCAAGAAAGGGCTCGCGGGCGATGTCACCGGCGACAAGAGTGTCAATCGAAACGTCAAGTTCATTTCTTTTCCAATGAAGGACGTCAAGCCGAAGGCTTTCTATCAGGCCGAACTCGACGAACTCGCCAAGAAGTACGCCGATCGGATTGCCCTGCTCATCACCGAGCCTTACCTTGGGGCCAAAGGGTCGTTTCATCCGCCGAAGTGGTACCACAAGATGCTCCAGCGGTGGTGCCGGAAACACGACATCGCCTTTATCTTCGATGAAGTACAGGCGTGCCACGGACGTACGGGCAACATGTACGCTTTTGAGAGTTATGGTGTCGAGCCGGACTTGGTGGTGCTGGGCAAAGGGCTTGGGAATGGTGAACCTGCCGCGGCCGCCGTGGGGCGGGCGGATCTGGTCGACGCGTTGCACTACGGTGAGGCTTCCGACACGTTCAGCGGCAACCCGCGTGCCTGTGCCGCTGTTTGCGCCACCTTCGATGTTTTCAAGAGCGAACGCGTCGTGGCAAACTGCCAGCGTATGGCCCCCATCATGCTTGAGGGGCTGCTTGCGCTCAAGGATCGCTTCTCGTTCGTCAAGGACATCCGGGGCGAAGGACTGGTCTACGGGGTGGAGATCGCCGATCCCGGGACGGCCAACCGCTGCGTGCTGGAAGCTTATCGCGGCAATGGCAAGGCGGGTGTTCACTTCCTGGGGCCGCTGGCTGAGAAAGTACTTCGCGTCAGTCCGCCGTTGATTATCACTGAGAAGGAGGTGGCGAACGCCTTCGGCATCATCGAGAAGACTTGGGCGCGCATCTAAGGAACAGAGCATGGACAGGAAGAAGACCGTTCTCGTCGTCGTAGCCCACGCGGACGACATGGAATTCCTCGCGGGTGGCACGGTGGCCCGTTTCATCGACGAGAAAGGCTACGATGTCTACGAGCATATCCTCACCGATAACTCCAAAGGCTCATTCTCCCTTTCCCCCGAGGAGCTCATCGAGCAGTCCGCCCGCGAAGCGGTGGAGGCCGCTGAAACGCTCGGTCTGAAGGAGGTGCGTCTCGAGGGATATCCCGACGGCCTTTTGAACGAGACCCACCCGAACGTCCTGCGCGAGAAAATCATGGCCTTCATCCGTGAGGTCAAGGCCGACATCGTCATGAGCTGGGATCCGTTCGCCCCGTGCGAGGATCACCCCGACCACCGCACGGTGGCGATGGCGACCTTCGAAGCCGCCTCGTTCAGCGCCATGCCTTTGTATCACCCCGAGCACCCTGACCCGCCCCACATGGTGACCGAAGCCTACTGGTTTGCCAAGTGCCCTTGGAACGCCGAGTGTTTCGTCGACATCAGCTCCACCATCGACAAGAAGCTGGACGCCCTGCTCAAACACGAGACTCAGATGGCGCTTACGCTTGAGGGTTTGCGCCGTGAGGCAGAGATCCTTGGGGCCGACGCGTCTCTGTTCGCCGACCAGACCGCGGAAGGCTGCCGGCGGATCATGGAGATGGGCGTGCGCGACTTCTGTGCCAAGAAAGGCGCCGAGGCAGGCATAGCGGCGGCGGAACAGTTCCGCTATGAGAAGCTCGGTATGCTCGACATGCTGCTCAACACAGATCTCATCAAGGCGGATTTCTGAGCCTACAGCGAATGCCGCCACGCGCGCAGCAAATAAGAGAACCTGATGACCGGGGCCCTAGAGCAGCTCAGCAATCTGCACCGCGTTCAACGCCGCGCCCTTTAGCAGATTGTCGGAAACAATCCACAGGTCCAGACCGCGCGACTGCGAGATGTCCTCGCGAATGCGCCCGACGAAGGTCTCGCCACGGCCCACTGAATCAAGCGCCAACGGATACACCTGGTTCGCCGTGTCATCCAGTACCACCACGCCCGGAGCCGCCGCCAATACCTCACGCGCCTTCTCCGCCGTGATCTTGCGCTGAGTCTCAATGTTCACCGACTCGCTGTGACCGGTGTGTACCGGTACGCGCACCGTCGTCGCGCTCACGCGGATGTTCTCGTCGCCCATGATCTTTTGCGTTTCGTTCACCATTTTCATTTCTTCGCTTGTATAGCCGTTCGCGGTGAACGCGTCGCTCTGGGGAATCTGCGGGATGCAGTTGAACGCAATCGGGTGGGGGAACACCTCGCACTTCGGTTCGTCGCCGGCCAGAATCGCTTTGGTTTGATCTTCAAGTTCCTTGATGGCCTTGATTCCCGCGCCCGATACCGCCTGGTACGTGGACACGACTACGCGCTCGATCCTGGCCGCGTCATGCAGCGGCTTCAAGACGACGACCATTTGGATGGTCGAGCAATTGGGGTTCGCGATGATGCCCTTGTGCCACTCGACATCTTCGGGGTTCACCTCAGGAACGACCAACGGCACGTCAGGGTCCATGCGCCAAGCACTGGAGTTGTCCACGACCACGCAGCCATCCTTCGCGGCGCACGGCGCGAAACGCTTGCTCGTACCGCCGCCCGCGCTGAACAATGCGATGTCGACACCCTTGAAGGAGTTTTCGTCGAGGACTTCCACCGGCACCGTCTCGCCGCAGAACGTCAACGTCTTGCCCTTCGATCGCTCGGACGCGAGCAACTTGATCTTCGAAACCGGGAACTCACGCTCTTCGAGCGTCTTCAGCATCTGGTTCCCAACAAGACCTGTAGCGCCGGCTACGGCAACGACTTTTGACGACATGGCCTCAACACTCCTTCGTTCGTTGTCTCTCGTTCATGGGTGTGGGTGGTGCGAGCGAGGCACAGGACACCTCATGCGGGGGCAGCCCTCAGACGCACACACGGCCCAGCCCAGAACCGAGTTCAAGCCACGGGGCAACCCGCCCCGCGCGCCCTATCCTTGCGCTTCCTGAATGGCGGTTGACAACTCCGCCTTCGGCGTCACGCCCACGAAACGCTTCGCTTCCGCACCGTCTTTGAAGAGCAACAGCGTCGGGATGCTGCTCACGCCGTACTTCTGGGCAATGTCCATTTCATTGTCAACGTTTACTTTGCCCACCGTAACGCCGTCGCCGCACTCTTGCGCCAATTCGTCGAGAATTGGCGACATCATCCGGCATGGGCCACACCATTCCGCCCAGAAATCAACCAGCGTCAGGCCCGAATCGATCGTGGACTGAAAATTCCCGGCCGTCAAATCTGCAGCACTGCTCATGGAAGCGTCTCCTCACGTCTACAAGACAAGGCGCCAATTATACCGCACCCCGCCCTTGCGCGCAACGCCAAGCCCGGATTACCCTGACTCACCCCCAGTTTGGCGTCCGGTTCCCATGGAACCGTATCCGCGCTGAGCCCTCCCACCAACCTCGTTCCCAAGTTGATTACCCCGCCCAAAGTCGGTACGGATGAGCCCGAAGGGCTCTTTGGAGTGCGCAAGCTTGCTTGCGCTTTCGCTGAGGAAGCTTGCTTCCGGCCTTCGAAGGTGC